>JAYYRF010000626.1:0-3077 GCA_036127535.1 Myxococcota bacterium
TTCGGATGACGACGGAATACCCGATGGTGAAGAAGACTCAAATCAGAACGGTGCCTTGGAGATTGAAGAGACCGATGCGTCCAACTTGGACTCCGATGGAGATGGGATTCAAGATGGAACCGAAATCGGATTAACCGAACCGCAAGGACAATACACCGATACCGATCTCTTTACACCCGATGATGATCCACTCAGTACGACTCTACCATTGGACGATGACTCCGATGATGACGGAATTCTCGACGGAAACGAAGATTCCGATTTTAACGGACATGTTGGTGAAACCGAAACCGACCCCAATGCCATTGACTCCGATGGAGATGGGATTCAAGATGGAACCGAACTCGGATTAACCGAACCACAAGGACAACACACCGATACGTTGTTCGTAGAAGATGCCGATCCCAGCACCGTCACGGATCCCCTATCGACCGATTCTGACGGCGACAGTATCAATGACGGCGTAGAAGATGAAAATCAAAATGGTCAAATGGATACCGGTGAAACCGCCGCAGATAATGCAGATACTGACGCTGACGGATGCTCAGACGCAGAAGAACTCAATACCTACGGCACCAACCCGCTCGATGACGATTCTGACGACGATAACCTCTTGGATTGTGCAGAGCTCAACACCCATGGAACCGATCCCCTAAATAGCGATACAGATAACGATGGTCTGACGGATGCAGAAGAACTCAATACCTACGGCACCAATCCGCTCGAGGACGACTCTGACAACGACGGCATCAACGATCAACAAGAAATTCAAACCCACGAAACCGATCCCAACAACGCCGACACCGATGGCGATCAAGTCATCGACGGACAGGAGCTTCTCAATGGAACCGATCCGCTAAACGCGGATTCTGACGGGGACGGCGTTGACGACGGGATGGAAAGAGATCAAGGTAGTGATCCATTGGACGCAGAGAGCAATACACCCGCAGAGGAAGATGAAGTAAAATCGGGTTGCGCCACAAGCGGTACCCCAACCGGATGGTGGCCGATGGTTCTGTTGCTGGGCTTGATGCGTCGAAGGCGTACATAATTAAATTGTATCTTGCACCTTTTTCCACTTTCGAACGCGTTCGATCTGCCGGACGATATCTCGCTGCTTCTTCACATCGTTAAATCGGTATACCCGAACCTCTACAAAAACAGATTCTGTATCTTGGTAAGCCCTTTGTATCGCTTCGCGTCGACCATTTCCTTCAAAGGTGACATAACCATTCGGAATTTCAACCACTTGGATGCCCGTTACGGATTGAAACGCTTCCAGTTGTGCGTTAGAAGCGATTAAGTCCTCTGATAACCGCATATTGTTTGCTTTCAACACCTGTAAAGCCGCTCGCGCCGCATCCGCTCTTTGATTACACTTATCATCCGCCGTCTTTCGATCTATTGGATGAATCGCCTTCAAGGAACGATGATCGACGAAGAGATTCTCTACCGAAGAATGATGGGATTGAATCTCTGCAATCACTTTCGCCATCAGAAGATCGGCTACATCCAATTCTGCGAGCTCCGGCAACTTTTGAATCCCCCACTCCAAGAGTTGAGCAGCCTGTGTCAAGGCGTCTCCTTCTTCTCGCCCCTTCGACTCGGCAATCGAATCTGCGACCAATCGTTCACTTTCTTGTTTAATAATCCGCAATGCATCCTCGTTGGGTGAGGAATGCTGCTGAAGAATCACTTGAATCCGTTGCAATACACGCAATGATTTCAATCTTGTCAAATCCTCTTTGGCGATCAAGGTACCCGTCAAAGTCCCCCAGTCAACGGTCGCGCCCACTTCTACAGGTGGAGCTGGCTCCAACGTAAATTCCTTCGTTGGAGCAACCTTGGAAGATACCTTCGGCTTTGCGTGATTCCAAGAGAGAAACGATAAGAAAGCTCCCCCCAAACCGCTCACGAGATATGTCCAATGCGAAGCAATCTGAACCAAAGAACCATGCTTCATGGCTGTGGAAAGAAATACAAGAATAGAAGCGGCTACAGGCAACCCCAACGCACCGATCGCCATTTTTGCCGTCCAAACTTGATAAGAAAAATCACCCCGTTGCCGAAAGAACAAAGCACCAAAGGAAATCGTGTATGTCGCCCATAAAATGATAAGTTGTACGCCAGCATAAGCGTAGTAAAAATAAAGGAGACATCCGTACACGAGTCCTCCCACCAGGATACTTCCTTGAAACAGACGCTCTCTCATCATTACTCTCTAATCTCCTGCGCAGAACAATTCTGTACTCGATACAATCCGACGTCCACTTCAGAATCTTCGATATAGATATCGACATCGGTTTCGTTTCCCAAACGCCACGTTCGATAAGCTTCTACGGAACATCTCTCCCATAGCGATCGACATGCCCGTTGATTGCTACAAAAGGGTCCGCGCCAAAACCAGCCGTCTTCATCTCGAAACGGAATCACTTCCAGCGTTCCAGGATACAACCATGCAAAGACCATCGCTTTTTTTTCCCATTTGTCAATACTGGAGTCCATTTGTAAGCGATCTCCTTCCGGTATGAGATGAAGCGCTTCTTTCGCGAGAGACCACTCCCTTTGCTGAATCCAACGCTGTTCGATCCATGTAACGTGCGGCAAGAGTGATACAGAAAATGCGAGAATCAACCCCTTTGAGCCCCATCGTTGGGCGATCGCTCCCGCTCCCACCCCCACAAAGACGAGCAAAGGAAGTTGAAGGGGATACCACAAGCGAATCGCATCTGCGATCGGAAAGAGCTTTGTAGATACCGGAATCCATGAACATAACAACCAAATCCCGAGAATATATCGCGTCTTCCTTTCCGCTTTCCATATCCCCCAATACATTAAGAGATAGAAAAGCGGAGGGGTAATACGCCAATCGCTCCAAACGATTGTATGCGCTCCACCATGTGGCAAAAACCCTCTCCAATACGTTAATTGAGTAAACTCATTCCAATTAAGAAAGGTTTGCCCCTGATCGATCACACCATCTTTAACCCCATACAAAGACAGTATGAGAACACCGACCAGTGCTCCCGCCTCGATCTTCTTGGGATTCTTGCGCCCAAAGAGATATACTCCTCCGA
>JAYYRF010000627.1:0-9382 GCA_036127535.1 Myxococcota bacterium
CTCCGTCTTTCTTAGTATCCCGGCGTTTGGGTCTCTTTGACGCCGTTTTCGATTTTGCGAAGGGACAGTGGAGTCTCAACGCCACTCAGCAAAACCCAAACGATTGGGTACGGTACCGTCTGTCTTCTCAGCCTATCGTAAAAGCCAATACGGGGGCGAGAGAGAAGATTCAGCAAAGACTTCAAAGGAGCTAAAAAAGGAGCGTTTCCGTGTCGATGGGCAATCCGTCGCTGCCTACGATTTTCGGCGCCTGAATCCGTGTGGGATCTACGCCAAATTGCCGCACAATACTGCGTAGGAACCGTTGATGCGGGAGAGCCACCGAGTCCAACATGCCACTCCAAGACCACGCGCGATACGGTATGGTAGACGGGTAGTGCATATAGCGGCCATATGGCAAGGAAGAGAACGCGTTACCACCCAGCACGACTGCCGGCCATCGCTCCCAACAGTGCGTCCCGTCGCCCATTTCTGATATCCATACAATCATGGTGTTGTCCAAGAGAGAACCGGTGCCGCCAAAGGGTTCGGGAATTTCGTCGAGAACACTCGCGAGCCAAGCCAAGTGCTGGGCGTGCCGGCGACCGTATAAATACATCAGCTCCGCGGCTTTTTCAGAGGAATAAATATTATGAGCGTGTTCAAAATGAATATCTCCGAACTCGTCCGGATCAAAAACCGTCGCCGGTATATCGCACATGTTTAGAGAAATCACACGGGTGAGATCGCATGTAAAAGCCGTACTCAAAAGGGAGACAAAGGACTGAAAAACGGTTTCGTAGGCCTGCGATCCGCTCGGAGATGCCGGGGTTGAGCATTGCGCCAGTCGCGCCTCGAGTCCTTCTAACCGAGAACCCAGTGCAGACAAAAGGGACGCGTGGGTTTCAAGACGCGATTGCTCTACCATCCGCGAGCCTTCTCGTTCGTACCGTCGCTGCACGGCTTGAAGGAGAGAGCGCTGTTGCGGCACCTTGGTAAAGGTGCGATCGCTCGAAGAAAACAGACGCTCAAATAGCCTTTTCGGACTGGTTTCTGGTGGATTTTGCGCACCAGGCGCCCGGAAAGATATCTTGGAGAGCGGCACGCCAACCGCCAGTTCTAAGGAAGGATATTGTCCCGAATCTGCGACGGCCTGTGCGATGAGTTGATCGATAGAGGGAGCGGTAGAGGTAAAAGCGCCGCCTACGAGTTGGGTCGCCGCTCCGGTTGTTGAGTGAATCTGTCCAATGGCGTGGCGTAAGCCATCTACGTCATCTTCTGCAGACAAAAGAGACAGACCATCGACCACCATCATGCGATCGGTATACGCAGACAACGGAGAGAATATGTCGGACAAGCCATCGCTGAGATTCGCTTCCCAAACGCGATCGCTATCCCCCGACATCATCCATGCCGGACGGTACAAGCCGTGATGGGTGTAGAAGAGAAGAAAGCGCTTCGGTATATCGGTTGGCCCAGCGTAAAGCGTACGCGGTGCCAACGTAAAGAGAGGCAGCGTTTGTAAAAGAGTTCTTCGCTTCATTCTCCCCCCCTTCGGTGGCGAAAAGTGTAGCTCAACGCCAATTGCCGCATCAGTTCTTGAATATCGCCTCCCTCGGTCCAAAACAGAGAGGACATGGATTCAATAACGGGTTCCTCTGCATCACCTTCGTGATATCCCATGGCATAGCGGAAAAGCTGTCTGGAAAAGCAATCGTGAACCATTTGACTCTTTGCCAGTTGCTCCGATAACTCGATGGCGTGCAAAACGGAACCGTCGACATCGGTTCCCAAGAGCTCTCCTGTGCTATCGACAGGCTCTCCCGCATCAAAGGCGCGGTATCGACCCATGGAATCGTAATGTTCAAAGGTAAAACCAATGCCATCGATGGCCTTGTGGCAAGAGGCGCAACTCGGATTTTCGGTGTGTGCCGCAAAGCGTGCGCGGTTGCTCAATCCTTCCAAATTATCCGCGTCTTCGATGGGGGGTACATCGGTTGGTGGCGGCGTCGGCTCCATGCACAAGAGCTGTTCTTGTACCAGAAGTCCACGCAGTACCGGAGATGGATAGGCACCGTGAGACGTCAGCATCATCGGTGCCAAGCGCGTCAAAATACCCGATCGTTGGGACGCTGGCAGCGTGATTTCAGAGTAAAGAAGCCCTTCTGTGTACCATTCTCCTTCGACTTCATAGCGCATGTTCACCGTTTGAGAAAAAGCATCCGACGGGATTTCAACGCCGTATACAGCTGCGAGATACGGCGTGACATAAGCATTTTTGGTCTGCAATAAATCAGAGAGAGTTCCACCTTCCTCGTAGACGGTGTGATCGATGAGCAGTAGATGTTCATAGGAAAGCTGCGGCAGATGGATGTAATGAAAGACATCCGCCAAATATTCATCATCGCTCTCTGAAAAGTACTGTTTTAAATCCAAAGCCTTTGTACCAACCCCATCCAATCGCAACCATTGGGCGTGGAAAGAGCGAATTCCCTTCTTGGCACGCGGATCGTCCAGCATTCGGCTGACCTGTTGCGTATATGTGCCTTCTTCGAGCAATGCCCCGGTGCGGGCTACATCCAGCAATTCGGGATCTGGAGCGGAATTCCACAGAAAGTACGACAACCGCGAAGCGAGTTCCCAAGCACCAAGCGCCTGACGATTTTCAGAAGAGGCCTCTTGCAGCAGATACAAGAAGTCCGGCGCGAGAAGAATGTACTGGTACCCCAGTGGTAAAGCATCATCGCCGAATTCGTTGTACCAAGATGAGAACAAGTCTCGTATTTCTTCTTTTTCCGCATCTCGCAGATCTCTTCGCCATGCACGTTCCGCAAAGCGAATCAATGCATTGTTGCAATTCGGCAGGCAGTCGGGCAGGAGAAATTGATCTTGCAATTGCCGAACGATGTCAATGCTAATGTCGTGATACAATTCGACTTGCAACTCGGACACGCCCGCCATCTCTGCGCTGTTATCGAAATTTCGACCTCGCTCCAGCGCGGGAATGTGAATGTAGTCGAGTTCTGCGTCCGGAAACAAAACCGCCACCGTATTTCGGTACTGCTCTGCCGACAGGCGTTGCAGCCTTGCTTCACTGGGAATGTCTCCCGAACAGCTTAGAAATATCCAAAACAAAATCAAATCCTATCGAAGATATACCAGTCCTGAGTACCACGGATACCAACCTTCATCTTGTGTGCCCCATTCTCCCCAAGCGAGACGTAGGGTATCCGCATTCGAGCCGACGGTATAAATTTGGTTTCCAAAAGGCCACGAGGTCTCGCAGGACGTACACGAAAAGAGACAATTCGAAGTTGTCCCACTGTACATAGAAGCCACTGGACCGCTGTCGTCGGGACTTCCCAAAGCGATATCCCCATGACTGGTTAGGCCCCCATTCCACGATACAATGCTACCGCACACCTCCGAAGTATCTCCGCTCGCGGTGTACGCTCGAACCGTCCAACCGGACAAATAAAATTGTTCGTACGTGGGCGTGAATGTAAATTCGTAGAAATAATAATGCTGCTGACTACCGATGTCGAGCGTGTACGGACCATACGTCAGATCGATGCCATCATCGTAGGCCGAGTTTTGGGCAAGGAGCACACCGGACAAATATGTGTATGAATTTTCAAAGTGTATGCCCGTCCATCCACCACCGTCGGTCGTCATGTCGCAAGACACGGAGAAAGCATCCGTTCCCTGACCAGAACCATCCAAATCGATAACGTATATGCCCGTCCCTGTAGAAAGACCGGCGTCTAAGATATCCAAACAGGTCGCTCCTTTGGCGCACTCACCGGTCTCAGGATAATAGTCGGCGCTCAAATCGTTGCAATCGCTGTTGTCTTCGAGATAGCCTTGTGGTGCAGAGCAATCCTCTACGCTAACGGAGGGATTTCCGAACCCGTCTCCATCCGAATCCTCGTAAAAAGTCTGTGCATCTATGGGATTGTTATCGATGACCAAGTCGCAATCGTCATCGATGGAATTGCACAATTCGTCTGCACCGAGATAAATGCTCGGTTCGCTGTCATCACAATCATTGTCGTCTAAAACATATCCACTCGGTTGATTACAATTCAACTGCGAAACATTGGGATCGCCGAAATCATCGCCGTCTACATCTAAAAACCACTCTTCTGCATCGCTGGCATTATCATCTATGACACCGGAACAATCGTTGTCCACATTGTCACATACCTCTGTGGCACCTGGATTTAGGGTGTCGTTGTTATCGTTGCAATCACCGCCAGACGCGACATATCCCGAAGGCTGTGAGCAAGAACTCATCGTGCTCGCACTGTCTCCATAACCGTCTTCGTCACCATCCTCGTACCAAATCGAAGCGTCGCTCGCCTCTTCATCAACGGTGCCATCACAATCGTTATCGATAAAATCACACTGTTCGGGTGCGCCGGGATAGGTTTCGGAATCCGTGTCGTTACAGTCGTTGTTGTTCTCCACATAGCCTTCTAAACCATCGCATGCGAGTACCAAGCCAATGCTTTCATCACCGTATCCATCCCCATCTGCGTCGGTGTAATACTCTGATGCAACCCCTTCATCTACTTCTCCGTCGCAATTGTTGTCGATTTCATCACAAATCTCATCGACACCGGGGTGAATACTGTTGTTGTTATCATCGCAATCTCCGGATAGCTCAACCATACCCTCCTCTTCCGCACACAAAACTTGTCCCGTGGCCGGATTGCCATAACCGTCAGCATCGTTGTCTACGTAGAAAGTGCTGCCAACACCGTTGTCGATCTCTTCGTCACAATTGTTATCCAAGCCGTCGCAGATCTCGATACCACCCGGAAAAATGGTTTCATTTTGATCATCGCAATCCGTTCCAACAGTGGAGGCGCCGTCCGGTGCCTCGCAGGCATCGATGGGTTGATCTATATCGCCGAAACCGTCGAAGTCTTCGTCGATATAAAAGGTATTCATCACCCCTTCGTCTACCTCTCCGTCACAGTTATTGTCCAAACCATCGCACTGTTCGATTGCATCGGGGTAAATCTGAGAGTCGTTGTCATCACAGTCCTCATCCTGCGTAAAACCGTCTCCGTCAACGTCATATACGACGACGCCCGCATCCGGTTCCGAGACTTTCATCGGTGTGCTCGAACATGCCACGCCAAGAATAATGATTGCTGGATACCGCATATATAAACTCCATTTGTAGAGAGACAGTATAGCAAAAAGAAGCGGCGATAACTTTCTAATTACCCGATGGCGGCTCATTCGTACTTAATCGAACTATCATTGATGTAAGAAAATGCAATCGACAAGACGTGAATACACAATTGTGATCATTTTCTAACGCTTCGGTTCGACGACCGATGTGAACCTTTCTTCAGAGCAAAATACCCATGACTAATACTCTTTGACGAGTGCCCTTATATTGGCGCGATGTATTTGACTGTGGGCGTCACCACCGAAGAGAAACGGTTCCTTGCTGTATTTTTTCACTTTTTGCAGAGCATGCAAGACCGAGGCATGCGCTGACGCATCTGAGCCCAGTCCGTAATCGTACAGATTGACAAGTCTTTTCACATAGTGCATCTGCAGATTTTTCCGCATATCAGAAACGTCACCATAGCGATCGTCCTCAAATATCGCATCGGTCAGGCGATCGAGCAAAATAAAGCTCGTCATCTCGTTGCCGTACAAAGCGGAGTCGCTCAAGCGCTGCAACACCCTCGGGTGCAAGAGGTGCCGAAGAACGTAGGCTTGTGGTCCCAAGGTGTTGCTGTGAATTTTGGGATCCTCTGTTTCTCCAAAGAAGTTAAATCCTCTTCGCTGTGGCTGTAGATAGGGCAGAAGCTCCTCTGCATAATTCGTTGCGTCCGGTGAGAACAAATACTCCGCCAACATATCCAAGGCACGCTCTTGTTCTTCGAAGGGGACCGGCCTGTAAGGAACTCTTCCGTCGGAGAATTGCTCCGTTGTTCCTCTTTCGACATAGACTCCACCGATGAGTCGAGAGACCGAATAAGCGGTTCGAACCTTGAGGCTACGCAAAATCGAGTATGCACCCAAGAGCGGATGCCAAGACTGCCCTTCTTTTTTATACTGTTCGAACACCCCTTCTTCGAGTTCCTCTACAATTTCGAAACGCTGCTCTGCCCACGCGACCAAATCGTCGGAGAGTTCACCAGTATTGACCCGCGGATCGATGGCTTTCCCCGGACTGCGCATATCGTCCGCATCGTTACCAAACGTCAATAAGGTTTCGCTACTGCGACTCAACAAAGCCTGCACCCTCTCTTTTTCTTTCTCCGGATCGCTCAGAGACGGTGTATAACCGAATTGAATTGCCCAACGGTCGTATGCACCGGGGACATCGGAAAAGTACTTACCCTGCGTTTGACCTTTGGGGGCCAAATTGATCGGGGTGTAATCCATAACCGATGGGACGAGGCCGCGTTTCTCAGCCAGGGCCATGTCGTGCATTTCATCGAGTGGAATCGCAGAACTCGACTTCATATTGTGGTTGAGCCCCAAGGTGTGACCCACTTCGTGCAGAACCAAATGCCGCAGTCCTTCTTTGATCAAGCGTTCCTTCTCCGCCTCTGGTGCGCCCGCAACATCCAAGGTCACCATGCCCAACAGCATGTTGTCGCGCATCATCGAACCGTGCATGCAATGCCCGGCCTCTGCTGCAGGTTCCTCAATCGAAAAAGCGCTGGAGAGTAAATCGCGGTAACGGACGCGGTTGGTCATGTAAACATACTCAAGCATGATATCCGCCCCGATGAGCTGACCGGTTCGCGGATTGCTAAAGCTCGGCCCATAACCACCAAAGGGAGGTCTGGGAGAAGACGTCCATCGCAAGACGTTGTATTGAATATCTCCGGCGTCCCACTCCGCATCATCGGGCTGCTGCTTGACAACAATCGCATTCTTAAACCCAGCGTCTTCAAAGGCGATGTTCCAGGCGAGAACGCCAGCTTTTACGTCTTCTCGAAACTCGACGGGCGTCGTATTTTCCAGATACCAAACGATCGGTTCTACCGGCTCGGATAAAGCCGCCTCTGGATCTTTTTTCACCAAATGCCAACGATTGATCAGGTCTTTGTATGGCGTATAAGAAGCGCTGGTTTGATCGGTGATTTGGTTGTGAAAATATCCAACGCGGAAGTCATCTTCCCGTGGCGTAAAATCGTTTTTGGGTAGTTCGATAAAACTGTGCTGCAATTGGATGCTGATGTTGCGCGCATCGGTCACCTCGCTTCCCCCACTGTTGGTCGGTGCGCTGTTGTTATAGGCGTACTCTACGAGGAAATCGGTGTTCTTCTCGTAATTCTTCAATTTGCGAATTTTAGAACGATCTTTTTTGAAGGAGCCCATTTTGAAGGAAAAGCTCGATTCACCTGGATAAGAAGCGCGTTTTAGCTGCGTGAAAGCGTCACTAAGCAGAATATCGTCCATTTCAATCAGATAGGTTTTCTTACCATCCTCGTCCTTGGTAGCCTTGATCTTGGCCGTAGCCAACACGGCGGGGGATATATTACTGTGTGCCGATCGGCTCAGGGCACTGTCTTCATCGAAGTGAAACCGTGTATTTTGGGCAACAAACTCCAATCGTTCGTAATACTTCTCTATCTTCACAATACGCGTCGAACGAAAAGAACCCTTGAAATGAGAGGCCGCAAGTACCCCATTTTCGGTGTAGCTAAAGTATAGAAACTCTTTGGATAGTTGATCCTCTCGAATCGCCATGCGAATTGAGCCAGTCTTGGGGTTTTGATAGACGGTAAAAAAACCGTCTTTGACATCGTATTCCTCAACCTCATCCGCGAAACTCGGGGTGTCATCTTTTTTATCGACGTCCTCATCCAATTCTTCATTTTTCGGTTTATCTGCCCAAAGAGGGGTGCTCATGCTCCCCAAAAATAACATCATCCAGTACTGCACGTTTATCTCCTACGACTGTGATTCCACGCCTCTTGTATTCGCTTATCCGCGTCGCAACAATTCACCACATTTTTGACACGGGCTAACGACCTGAAAGGCTTCTAATATTTTTCAATTAACTTTTTATAATCCTTTTCCAAGTTTTCTAATCGCTCTTCGATTTCTTTCAGACGTGCCGCCTCTTCATTCGGTGTCTTCGACGATATGGAATCATCGCGAGAGCGGATCTCCTTGATCGAGGAGCGTGCACTCTCATGGAAGGAAGAGAGATTTTCGGTCTGAATCAATGTCTTGAGGTGCGCGATACTCCTATCGTCCCCGACCTCTCGTAAAATTCGAATCGCAGCCTCTCGAACGCGTTGGTTTTGATCGTAAAGAAGGTCTTCGGTATATCTGGCGATTCGCTCTCGCATTTTGGAACGTTTTGTGCCGAGTTCTTCTCGATTGAGAATCGTCGTTAAGCTCCATAAGACGCTTCCGCGGATGCCGTGTTTCTTTCCGTATTCCAAAATATTGGGTATATCAGACAGCGCGCCCAAAGTTCGAAAAACACCGAGCATCGAATACAGCATGGCCGGCCTAAATTTTTTACTCTTTACTTCTTTCCTGGCCAGCTCGAGTGCTTTTTTCGGCTCCAAGGCAGCGAGAGTGTCCAAGACGCGCGCGCGAACATCGGGATTCGGATCTTTTTTATACAGTCCCAGAAGCGTCGGAACCGATTCTTTGTACGTGGTCTTCTCCAAAGCTTGTATACTCGCTTTTCGAACCGCGGCATGCGGGTCTTTCAAGCCTTCCATCATCAAAGATCCTTCTCCCATTTCGCCGAGCTGTTTCGCCGCAGTACTGCGAAGAACGGCATGCCTGGTGACGTCTACGAGCACTGCTCCGAGTTCCGCGGCTCCCTTCGCTTCTTTGAGGCCGTATATAGCATCCAATCGCGCGTGTGCAGAAGGAGATTGAAGTTGAGCCTTCCATTCACTCGCATCTTGTTCATAGGTTACCTTTGCCAAGATCGCTTTTTTGGGGTCGAAAGCGACGTAATCGGGCGCTTTTTCCATGGGGATCGAAATGCGCGTACTCCGGTCGTCTATCCATGACTTGTGATAGGTCACGGTCTTTTGGGATCCGACTTCAATTTCGATGGGAAGGGTGTACATCGGCTGTTCTTTTCCTCCGCTCTGCTTGACGGTTACATCCAAAACCCCTTTTTGATGTTGCCAGCGAACCGAAAGTTCCGGAACATGCGGTAACTCCACCCACTGCTGAAAAAACCAGCCGAGGTTCCGTCCGCTTACATCCTCAAATGCACGTTGTAGATCTCGGGTTTCAACCAGTTGGTTGAGATGATTTTGGGTGTATCGCTGTACGCCTTTCCAAAAGATCTCTTCTCCAAGCATACCGCGGAGCATCTGTAAAACCGAAGCGCCTTTAACATATACACCGTGCCCGACATCTCCTTCTCCTTGGTGAAATC
>JAYYRF010000628.1:0-7439 GCA_036127535.1 Myxococcota bacterium
GAAATTCTGTGTAAATACATAAACAAATGGTGCTGCGAGGAGAAGCCCAAAGAAAGAAAAGAGAGTGTCCCTCTTTTCGATGGAGAACAAGAGTGTCAGTAAACAAACGCTTGCCCCCAGGTACCAGCTGCACAGAACGGATAGCGCCAGAGAAAGAGCCATGAGCAGCCTCTTACCCGAAGCGACGCTCCACAACCACAATGCGATCGGCCAAGCGTCTACACCTTCAATAATGCCTTCTACGGCATAGCCGTGAAAATACGGAGCGGCGCCAAAAAAAAGGGCAAATCCAAGAGAGGCGGTTTCTTTATAACCCCACGCGCGCGCAGAAAAAAAAGCGAAAAAGGGGCCGAGAAATCGAGAGAGGAGAATGAAAAAGTTGTAAATATGATGTGGCTCTAGGAGCAACGACAGAGGAAGGGCGAGGAAGGATTTCAGCAGTGCGCTGCTGTAGAGAGGCATACCTTCCGGATAGCCGAGCATCGTCGTGTAGAAAAATCCCTTCGAAGACATCCACGGAGCATATAAACTCCACACGGATGGATACAAATCGGTATACGGACTCCCGATTAGCTCGTTTTGAATCAAGGCGGGCACCGCAGGCAGGATGGCCCAGCAAAGGGAGAGTAGAAAGGCCTTGCGCATCGTTATGCGGTTCGGTATGGTTCATGAGGGAGGGGTTTCCCTTGGAATTGATTTTGTCCAGTGGCTTTTTGGCCTTTGCGTCTCATCTTGGATTTCTCCGGGCGGTAGAGGAATCTACGGTTTCGGTCTCGGGGCTTTGCGGTACATCTTCAGGAGCTCTAATCGGTGCTTTGTGGCTGGCCGGTGTGAAGATAAAAGATATCGCAGAGCTCGTACAAGAGCAAGCACCATACCGTTCCATGCGACTACACCCCTATCCATGGCAAGGCTTGCTGTCGATGGGCGGTTTGCAAAAACGCTTGTCGGGCTTGTTGCCCAATCGTTTTGAGGATCTTCCGATACCTTTTGGTGTCGGGGTTTGCGATCTGAAGTGGAACCCAAAAATCGTTCAGTCAGGATCGTTACTCCCGTGCGTTCTCGCTTCCTGTTCGATTCCCTATCTCTTTACACCAATATCGGTTGATGGAGAGCGGCTATGCGATGGTGGAGCCGCAGATCGAATCGGTGCCCAGGCATGGCGCGAAATCCGAGGCGAGAAAGACTACTGGATTCACGTGGTGGAGAGAAGTCGAGGCGCAAAGACAGAGAAGGGGCTGTCGGGTGCGAACGTCGTTCGCTCTCCTCGGTCGGGTGCTTCCTTTTGGAGTTTGAAGGATTTTGATGCCCGTTTGGAGAGAACATACCAAAAAACAAAGGAAGAGCTGCGGAAAGGGGGATGACTTTGTGGGAGACTATAAAAATCCCAAGTCGACTGCCATTTCACGAACCCAATCTTCGACCCAACTGTTGGATATGGGCTGACTATCCACGTTTCGTTGTGGAGACTCCAACACCAGTGTACCTGCGGAATATGTTTTGCTGTCCTCATACCAAAATCGAAGGTTATCCGCCGCTTGGGGAAGATTTTCCGGAATGGATACGCATCCAATTTCCGATATCATCGTTTGTGGAACCGCATCTTCTGTGGCCCATGCATTGATATCTTCGATATAAGAGTTCCATGCATCGATGGGTTGATCGCAGCCGAGAAGTGCCAATCCGACAAGATCATAGCCACGAAAATCAAAACGGTGGGGGTCTACATCGAGTTCTCGGAATCCTTCTCCGTATACTTGCCACAGAAGTTTCCCCTCGTAGTCGGCGAAGATCGGCAAGGTCTCTTGCATAAAGCGATCGCCTTGTGCTGGATTAATGTAGCGATCGGCTTCGCTCAGCGGAGAGAGTACTTCAATTTTATAGGTGTCCGCCAACTCGCGCATTGCTTGCATAGCGATGGGTGCCTCTTCCATAAAATTTTCGATCGCTTCCGGATCGCTGAGTTCGGATAAACTGTTGGGGGTGTCTATGGTGTGATCGACTTCTTCTGCGTAGTAGTGCAATTCTCCAACGAGGAAAACGGTGATACCCTCGCGTTTCATTTCATCGATAAGATGACTCATTTGACAGATCTGATCTTCCAAACTGTAGAACCGTTTTCCAAACACCGTATACGGATAGCGAAGGGTTCCGTCGTCGTCATAGGGTATGAAGAAAGTCAGAACGGTCGTATTCATCCCCAGGGCTTTGAGATGAGCGGCATTGGTCAGGGTTTGGGTCTCTTCGGTCATGAGAAAGAGTTTGGCACCAAAATAGTAAGACGGATCGTTGTAGTCGTACGAAGTCGGTTCAGGGAGAGTACACTCTTCGGGTGTCGGTTTACCGTACTCTAGCGTAAAATCTTGCTGGTTGGTACCGCATCCATACAGAGAAAAAAGGGATGATAAGAGTAAAAGCATACCGATCGGGTGCAGGGAGTATTTGTTATTAATATACTCTCTACAAGTCACGCAGACAAGTCGCGCAATAGGTCTATTGGGGCAGGCCGCTAATGGTTAAGGCTGAATCCGAGGCTGGCATTCGATCCTTTACAATCTGAAAGATGTGATCGTAGGATGGGTTGGCGATGCGCATCTGAAAATCCGGCGCATGTTGGACATTGAAATGCCACTTGCCTTCCTTGTCGCCATAACCGGTTTCACGAATAAAACTCTGTAAGACAATGGATGCCCGATCGGTGGGCAACGCGGCGAGATTGGCGCGAAAATCTGGCGTGAGAACACCATTCCATACTTCAGGGGCATTGGATGTGTATATAATTCGGATGGGAATCCCGACGGTTCGCGCAGCCTTTGCAATGGAGCGCATGGCTTTTTTTCCGGTGAGATCGCCTTTGACAGGAATCATTCGTTTGTGTTTGGCCAGCGTATGAATGTGCGCGTACAGTTCTGCATCGCGCAGCCAATTTTTTCGATTCCGTTTGGGGTTTTGAAGGAGACGGCGGTAGTGAGGATAGAGGGTACGATAAGAGTTTTGGTAGTGTGCGAGGAAGTATTCCCTCTCCGGGTGATTCGCGAATGTACGCGCCAAGTCGTCACGGGTTTCTTTGTGATTGCTGGGATTATATTTTTCAACGAATTCGGAGGCGCTCGGACTCTCTTTCAAGAGTGCAATGTTGATTTCGTGCTGTGCGACAACATCGGGGTCGTAGTCGAAAAGCCAAACAACTCGGCTTTGGGCAAGTGCAGAAAAAGTATAGTTTTGATCTGCGCCAACACCGACGTATGCTCCTCCCAAACGTTCGAGATGAGACTGTACGATGTAGCTTCGCCCTTCGTTACTGGTGATGTAGCTGAGTGGATCGCGACAAGACAAGGTGACGGTACCAGGTTCTCCTTCACATCTTTCTTTTTCCCAAATCGGGTCGATTTCGATGTCGTGTAGGCTTGCGAGATCCTCATCCGATAGCGGTTGAAGATCGTTTGGCGGAGAGGGACGATCGATCGAATCCCATGGGTGTGTTTTTGCGCACCGAAATCCGACATTCTTTGGTGCGCGGAGCGGATTATACGCATTCCGTATATAGGAGGAACCACCCCGCACAATCTTATCTTTGTGGGTGTAGCAAGGATGGTCGCCACCGCAAGGGCCGATTGGATCGGTACCGCTGCATTTAATACCGCAACTGCCCAGGTCGAGCTCAGCCCATGTCTCCGTCCATTCCTTGTCGCGTTGATTGGGGCTACCAATTTCCCACTCCCACTCGCTGGGCAATCTCTTTCCCTTCCACAGGCAGTATCGCAGTGCTTGTCTCCACATGATTCGCGTTTGGGCACCCTCTCCTCGGTTGGTCGAAACCAAGCAAAAGCCGCTCTTGACACATGCCTTATACTCCGTCGTCGTCGTATGTTGGGTGTCGATATAAAAAGTGGACAATTCGATGGGGCGTTTATCCGTACCGACGTAGTGGATATTGCCTTCTACACATTGCATACCCGTTTGTGGCACACAAGGTTTGTATCTTGCGAAGAGACCAACATCGCTGTCTTGGGGGAGTTGAGAAAGGATAAAAAGAAGATCTTGGTATGAAATGTCATGTAGAACTTCGATGCTCAACTCCTGCAAATCTGCGAGTTCAACAGGGAGCTGGTCGATGGACATGGAAAGCGCCTTTTCACCCTTGTGTAAGCGGTAAGTCCTCGTGCCGTTTGGGTCGGTGTGAATCCGAAGACGGTTGGAACGTTCATTTTCATGGAGTTGAATCGTTTGGGTGCCGATCCAATCCAACGCTTCGTTGGTTCCCGTACTGAAAACCATTTGCGCTCGGTGTTGCGGTATGGAAGCGAGTATGCGAATCAGCAGTTTGACGGAGGTTTCTTTAGCGGGAAAGAGGAGCACGGGATGTTGGGGCTTCAATTTTGACTGTACAGAGGGGAGCAGAAAGTCTCCGAACGGGTAGGTACCGTTTCCGAGGGTGTGCAGTAATTCACTTGTGCTCCCCAAACTCTCTTCGGATACAACCACCTCTTTGTCGATGAAGATGCTTTGAAAAGAGGCGGGAATCGACAAAGACGTCGGTGGTTGAATGGGAAGATTGGGGAGGGTTGTAGGAAGAGGAAGGGAGTCTTTCAATAAGATTTGGCCAATCTTTTTTGCGATATCAGGGCGCTCGGTTTTCTTCTCCAGCCACAGGCGGATGGTGATCGCCCAAAGAGGGGCTCCGTTTGACCAAAGAAAGTCCTTTGGTGATATGTCACCCAGTGCTTCAGGGCACGTTTCGAGAAGGTTCTGTCGGTGTTGGCGCTTTCCATCTTGCAACAGAACCTGCAGTGGTGGACTATTGGGGCATTGCTCCGAAAATGCCGCATCCAATTCCGGATGCGTTTTCTTCGTTTTTAAGGCTTGTATGAGTTCGGGTTCAAGTTCACATGCCTCTTCAAGAATGGGAACCAAGTCTGCCCCGTCCTGACTCAGGGCATTTTCGAGTTCCTGTATGTTGCACTTTTCAAAGCAGGAGATCTGTGTAAATAAGGTGCCCAAGATTAGAAATGGAGAGAGCATGTGGAGACTCCTTCCGAAGAAGGCTCCCAATCTAACCTCTCTGTTTTAATTTTCAAATGCCATTTGGATCAGAAGTCGATTTTATTGCCGCCGCATTTCCGCAAAAAAAAGAGGTTTCGATTTGATGGTCTCAAAAGTGGGATATATATTTTTATGTGATAAACGGAGTCTTCGATGAAAAAAGAAAACACGCTTCGAAAGAAAGAGTGGAAAAATCCAGCCAAGAAAAGAGCCCTACAAAAGATCGTGAGCGACATTCGCACAGAAGTTAAGTATGGTTCCATACACTACTTGGAAGGTTCGAAAGTCCCATTTGGTGGTGAGTAGAGATTTCCTAATCGGACAGGAAACGGAATACGCCATTTCCTTCGTTCCTGAGCCAGGAAACGCGCGTCCAAACAATAAGCGCCTCTTTCAGGCACTCAAGTTTGGCATATCTTCAATCGTGAAAAACAAGCCATCCGATCGTCACCAGTGGCAGGAGCAGTTCTTCGTCGAAAATGGCGGCTCCTTTAACTATGAGGCGCATCCCTTCCACTATGAAGACGGATTGCTGGAAGGAGCAACACCGGAGTGCAAAACACCCGAAGAGTTGCTGCTCTATCAAAAAGCGCAAGAGTCCATCTTGATGCAGGCGACAGACGTTGCTGAGGAATGGCTGCTTGAAAAGGGGCACGCAGGGCGATTGCGATTGATCAAAAACTGTCGCGATTACGAAGGGAATTTGTACGGTGCCCAAGAGAACTACGAGCTTTTGGCATCGAACAAGCCATTCCGATATCGTTTATTACTCCCCCTCTGTTTAATCCCCTTTATCGCATCGTTTTGGTTATACCTACTGGTGATCATGATCTTCTTTGTCGTATCTCTATTGACGATATTTGTGGGTTCCATCGTAGGATTCCTTCTTTTTTGGATTCTCTTTGGTGTCCTCTCTGTTATCAGTCAGCGTTTTCGACACTACATGAACAATCTGTGGTCGAATCTTCAGCAGTACATATCCAATATCGAAAAGAAGATGGAAAAATCCTTGGTGTATCTGGACGCGTATGTCGGTATGCCTTTGTACTCTTTTTGGATGTTTCCGACGCTCCTCTTCTTTCGTTTTTTCTCCTTTCAGCCCTATCGAAAACAAGCACTGTCTTTCTTTTTATCCCGTTCGGTGATCTCTGGTGCGGGATCTTTAATGGAAGATGGTGGTTTTGCCCTATCGGAAAAGGCCGTGGGAATTAAACGTCTGTATCGTTGGCATTTGGGATCGGAACAGCGGGCTCTTTTCGATGATGGAAATTTGATTAAGCAATTGATGCTGGGCGCTTATGACCTTCTATATTGGAAAGATGGCCGTATTCGCATGTTGTTCTTTCAAAAGCAGCGGATGCAACTCGGAATGTCGGACTCTAACATGTCCCAAATAGCGGAGTACTTAAAGTGGGGCACATCACTGGTGGTCTTTCGAATGGCGGAGGAAGGCTTTTTGAAGGATGCTCCCGTTGTACGGAACCCGATTGCTTCCTTGAGAAAAATCAATGCGGACTCTACCTTACAACAGGCGGTTCAAACGCAAGATCACGGAGAGATGACCGCGTTAGATTTACAGCAGTGGTATTGCGAACGGGCCAAAACCTTTTTGGCAGAGCACGACACCGTTTCCATGGAATGGATGGAGATCGTTCGGTTGTGGTCGGAGAGCTTGTCGCTCTTGAGAGAAGACCCGTCCCTCCTCTTTGGTCGTTTGGATTGGGTAACCAAAAAGTACCTCATCCAAGAAGCGGGCGAGGGTTTGGATTTTGCGGCGCGGAAGAGAATTGACATCCAATACCACGAACTTGGAACCGGTTTTTTTGCTCGTTTGGAAGCCGAAGACTTGAGCTTGCAGATGGTCGAGCCTGAGGCGGTTGCGCGTGCGGTATATGAGCCATCATCGCCGGATAAGGTGCAACTGCGCTCTCGCTATATACAGCAGCTTTCGGAAACCGACTTGGATGTCGTTGTCAACTGGGACAATGTGTACATTGGTACCTTGGGTGAAAGAAAGGTTATCGACCTCAATGCATACCGCAATCGCCGTACTCCAAAAGAATAATTACTTGATGTTTTTAGGCTTTCAGGGCTATGATCCTCTCATGGAGGGGAACTATGCTTGCAACCGCCACTTTATACAAGGCTCTTTCTTTGAGCGGTGTTTTTGTTTTTCTGTTCATCGCTTGGCTGTTTTCCGTCGATCGAAAAAATATACCTTGGCGCACGGTCGGGTGGGGCGTTGGATTACAATTTATCTTTGCGCTTATCGTTTTGCATCCGCTCATGCAGGATTTCTTTTTTGATGTGGTGAGTGTTGCGGTAACGAGGCTGCTTTCCTTTGCGGAGGATGGAGCGACCTTTGTCTTTGGTACGATGGAAGCGCACGAAGTGAC
>JAYYRF010000629.1:0-3967 GCA_036127535.1 Myxococcota bacterium
CCAACTGAATTCCAAACATAAATTCGGTTGTTGTATCCGCTTGCCCGTTTGCGGTTTTTAAAAGGAGGTAACCGTCTTCTACATCTGCAATCATATCTTCAAGATTGGACGTACCTGGTAAGATCAGCGTGTTGCGCATACGAATCAACGGTTCATCTTCAAACATGTATCCTCTTGCGTTCCCTGTTGGCGCGACGCCCATCTCCTCGGCGGTTTCCCTATTGTTCATAAATCCTTTGAGAATCCCTTTTTCCACCATCACAACGTCTTTCGCTTCCACACCTTCGTCGTCGGCCAGTACCGGCACCGGCAGAAGCGTATCATTGTAGGTATGGGCAAAATCGACCATGGTGATCAAATCTGATGCAACCCGTTCGCCGACCAAATTCGACGTTACCGAACCGCTGAGAACCAAATCGGCTTCGCACGGATGCCCGAGGGCTTCGTGTGCGAGTATTCCCGTAATTCCAGATCCCAAAATGCAATCGACCTTTCCAGCACGGGCGGGAACCGCCTCCGTTTTGTCGAGTAACCACAAGTACAGTTGCTCCAATCGCTGCTCGACTTTCTCCATCGTCAAATCCAAATCCGCGATAAACCCACGTCCATCCAGTATATCGAACAACGCTATCGGTTCTTGTGACCGATTGAGCATCGTCGGATTCAGATACAGCATGCTCCGCGCGATCTCGACCTTTGTGTGCGCATCATAACTGTTGATCAACTCTTTTTCGTGATGCTCTTCAATAAGCATCAACGATGTAGACTGAAGTCGGGGGTACTTTTTGATCGCGATATCGTTGATCGCATGAAGAAAATCGATTTTTTCTGCTGCGCTCCAGGCGGGTTTGCGTTCGCTCAAATGCTCTAAACGCACGCTGCCGGCCGCCAGCTTTTTGGGTTCCCCAAACATCATCAGAGATCGAGCGTTATCCTTGGCAATACGGCCGATCTTTTCGGCATTGGTCGCCGTTAGGAACGGGCTGGCCGCACAGCCCCAACACCCCTGATGAAATACCCGAGCGTTCAAACCATGGGTCTCGTCGGTACTGTTTTGAAGTATATTGCCGTCGATCATTGACAGCCGCTTCATCTGAACTCTGTGCTTTCGCAACTCTACATACTGGCTGTCCGTGGGCAACAGCGTCTGATTCAATTCCATGCATACCTCTTGTTTGCGGTACGATAATTTACTTTCGGAAGTCCCCCTAAGCAAGACATTGACGCCACCGTTGTACAGTCTCCTATCATTTTTGGAAATAATTTCTTTTCAGAGCGTGTTGCAATCAAACACCCCTCACCCCTAACAAACCATGATGAACCCGATCTTCTTCATGCTTGCTTGCATGCATGAACCCCAATCCCATGCCTTGAAAAAAAATTCCTCTCTCATTCGCAACGACAAACTGAAGCAAAGAGCGCAATGGGCTCTTTTCCATCGCATTCAGCCGACAAACAGTCTCTATCTCCAAACAGACCGCCCCCTCTATAAACCGGGCGATACGATTTGGTTTAAGACCCTCTCTTTCGACACACACCATCAAGGAAATCCCAAGGCCGCTTCCCAAACGAACTACGAACTCATCTCTCCCGCCGGAGAAACCATCCAAGAGGAGGAATTTACGCAGCACGGAGTCTCATCCCATGGATACTTTCATCTCGTCCAAAGTCAGAAAGGAGGCGTGTATACGCTGCGAGCCACGATGGAAAACGGAAAGCAGATCGAGCGCTCCCTATGGATACAGACCGCGAAAGAGGAGCAGATCTATAAAAAAATGACATTTTTACGGGAAGCATATGGTCCTTCCGACATCGTTGAAGCAACCCTTAAGCTGTCGGATATATCCGGCCCCTTGGCCAACCAAAGCGTACGAATTTTAGCCCACATCGATGGTTATCCCCTCCCGGAACTCGAGGGTGAAACCGATGAACACGGTCATGTACTCATTCGATCACCGCTACCTGCAACCATTCACACCCCCGATGCAACGATTACGGTTGTCGTAGAAAAAAATGGCTTAAGTGAATCGATCACACGCCCTATTCCACTGGTTTTAAATCACTTGCGGGTACGATTTTACCCTGAAGGCGGACTTTTACTCGAAGGAGTGGAAAACCGAGTCTACTTCGAGTCCCTAGACGAATTCGGTAAAGCAGCGGATGTAGAGGGTACACTTGTGGATGACCTTGGACGAGAGATCACCACGGTTCGCTCCCTGCGCGACGGATTGGGACGCTTTCAATTCACACCGCAGCCCAATCGAAACTACCGAATCATCCCCTACAAGCCTGCAGGAGTCAAAACCGAATCTCCCCTTCCGAAAGCGCGACAACAGGGATGTATCTTTCAAACCGTCGACGACTTTCAAAGCGTACATCCGTTCATTCAAGCGAAGGTATGGTGTACATCCCCCCAAACGGTCGTCATACATGCCCTCCGAAAAGACCTAATTATAGATACCAAAATCATCAAAGCCGGCCCAAGTCCCTCCTTGGTCACCTTAGAAGACGCGACACCTGTACAAGGTTCCGTACAAATTACACTGATGAACGAGGAGGTGGAGCCCGTTGCGGAACGCCTCATCTATAGATATCCCAACCACAAACTCAATATCGAAATCCAATCCGATCGCGCGCACTATCTTCCCCGCGAAAACGTAGAACTCGAAATCTCGACAACCAACCATTCCGGTGAACCGGTTGCGGCTGAGTTATCGTTGGCGGTCGTAGATGAAAGACTCCTCTCTTATGCTGATGATCGACAAGCGAACTTGTTGAGCGCCATATATCTTGAATCCGTACTGGGACGCCCCGTGCACAATCCCAATCGATACTTCGACCCGTCGGATCCCGACGCAGAAGAAGCGCTCGATTTACTCTTTGGAGTCGGAGGATATCGGGAATTGGTTTTGGTGAACGAAAGCCCTCCCACACAAAGGGCTCAAGAGGCTCTCCAGCAAGGCACTCTACCCGAAGAAGACATATCGATCCGCAGCACGGGAGAAAATGAGATGCTGATCGACACAACGTCTTTGTCAAATTCCGTCACATTCGGCGGTACCTCAGATGGAACAACAACGATTGATTTTGAAGCGATCGACATCGAGTTCAGCATGGTGCATCCCTCCGCCGTCCTGATGCTGGAACGAGCAAAATGCGACTTCAATCCGCTGATCCAAACGCGAGAGCACTTTGAACCGTGGCTGCCGGGAGAAAACCGCTGGGACTGGGGATACAATCGCTACGCTCGCTGGAACTTCTATGGGAGTGTCCAACTCGATCAACAGCCACCATTCACTTTTCAGCCGACCTACATCGGAGGTATTGGGGATACCGACATCCAAAATGCGTTCCACGAAGAAGCATTTCAACACTGTGACACACGATATTTTGGGATCCGCGAATCCTTGGTGGCCAGTTTATGGATTACCCCAAAGGGGCAAACCGGATGGGTGAACATCAAACAGGCCGATATCTATAATAAAGATGTACGGGAATGCATCGTTAAAACCTTAGAGAGAACCCGCTTCCCTTCGAAGGGTACCCCCTCTATCGTAACGATTGGGGTGGGTCTGCATTCAGAAGGAATCTCTCTCCTCCCTCCTCCCGCACCACTCACCTCCATCAAACGAGCTTTCCCTCTACCACAGTACGGTTCGATACGCTCCCATCGCGATGATTTTCGATCTATCCTAATGTGGGATCCCCACGTTCAAACCAATGCTGAAGGGAAAGCAACCGTCACCTTCCCGACATCAGATACGCTGAGTGTCTTTCGCACGACGGTTGAAGGCTTTTCCCATTCTCTTCTCGGGTATAAAACACACCATTTTCGAACCATTTTGCCCTTATCGGTCGACGTTATGCCACCCGAAGCCGCGCTGATTGGAGACAACATTATGCTCCCCATTCTGTTGCGGAATGAAACAGAGCAGGAAAAGAATGTAACGCTGCGCATCGACGCAAC
>JAYYRF010000630.1:0-12622 GCA_036127535.1 Myxococcota bacterium
GCGCCCTAAGATACGCAATACCCATCTGCCAATCAGATATTTTGTTTTAAAACTTGACTACAGTATATGGATACAGTATCTCGAGAACAACGGAGCTTACCATGACAGAATCAAAATCGGAATCACCAAAAGATGAGCGTATCGATCGGTTTGGTACAGTAGCCAGTAGCCTTTGTGCACTGCATTGTGCCATTTGTGCCTTACTGCCGGCCGCCCTTGGTGCTTTGGGACTTGGGCTATTACTGAGCCAAGAAGCAGAATGGATCTTTACCGTAATTGCCATCTTTTTCGCATTGGGCGCCCTGCTTTTCAGTTGGCGCCGACACCGTTCGTATGCGGTTGCGGGTTTGTTGAGCTTGGGGATTGTAGGACTGCTCGCTTCCCGTGGTTTGGAAATGGGCTCCGAGCATCACCACGATGAACACCACCATGGAGAAGCCACGCACGACGAAGAAAGCAACCGCAACGCACACCAAACGATGGAAAAGCATGATGATCATCACGACGACCACGCACATGCAGATGGAACGTCGGAAAAACACCATGAGAACCATAAGGAAGCGCATCACGATGACCACCACGAGGATCATCATGATGGACATGGTGGAGAAGACGGCCATTCAGATTCCATGCATACACTGGGTGCGTCCATCGGTGTTTTTGGTGGTATACTTTTGGTTCTTGGTCACTTGCTCAACATTCGAACCAGTCGTAATATGAAAACCAGCGATGATTGTTGCGATTGATCCTCCGCGCAATCGTTCTATGGAATTCAAGCATGCTTTTTCAAAAACCAATCTTGAATATGTACAAGAGAATTCGGACTCTTGGATCAGAATTACCGAAATTCCACATGGATGTGGTCATCATGATCCACCATTAAATCTCGTCCCGCAAAAAGATAGGGTCCGATTTCCGGGATGGGTTTGATCTTATTGCGACAATCTTTGGGGATCTTCGCTACTTCTGCCTTCCGTTTTGAGACGATAAAGGAATACATATCCTTTGCGATCAAAATTTTCTTTAATTTCGTATCGCCATGCTTACAAATCTGAAGAATTAGCGTTTGTAATCCCAACCAATCGATACGGAGATCTGTATGCTTACCTTGTCCTATCCCGTTGGGCGTAAAGTCTACGTCGTATCCAAACAGATCGGATTCCGATGTGGGAAAATACGTCGGAACATCATTTTTTAAGACAGGCATAAAAATATCTAAAAATAGACCTTTTGAATGGGTCCGATGGGGCTTTAATGGCTTTTTGGCGTGTTCGCCTCCCCAACTCCCTTCTCCGTAAACAACGATATGCGTCGTTGACGTTAGAGCTTCAAAAACATGCGTCATGATTTCATGGATATCAGAACGTAAAAATGTACGCGGCCCATAGCCCGGAAGTGAAATTGCCGCGTTGATTCTTCGATAGGAAGCTTCACGACCCATCGAATAATAGTACGGTACAATATTGGGGCGCCCATTAACCGACCCAAAACGTTCCCGAAGTTCAATCAGACCCGAAGAATCTTGTATCGGTCGCTCCACCTTCACGACCTTGGGTTTTGAATCTTGCTGAGGCGTCGACTCTGTAGCCGGAGAATCGGGGTTTTCATCCTCGTTTGGGAAAACAATATCGGCCTGTTCCACCCCCTCGTCTCTTTTCGTGAGCGATTCTTTGTCCGTACACGCCGCTCCCCCCCAAAATACAGTGAGAAGACTTAATTCCTTTGGCGACATGGTTCTCTTGGCTCCAGGCAGTAGAGGAGAACTCCACAGACAAAGAATTTCGGAGTCGAAATCGCAACCGACTTTCTTTGGTTGAAAACGGATCTTAATCCAACTTTTATCTTTCTATTGGGGTACCGATCAAACTTGTATTTGATCGCTCCAACGTAAAGAAAAAAGAAGGATTCGTTCGCGGATTCCTCAAGAAAACGCGAGGTACTTGAATCGTAGCATCAAATGAGAATTGGAAGTTTATCCAACAACCTTGACGCGAACGGCACAAGGTCCTTTACGACCTTCGCCAACTTCAAATTCAACTTTATCTCCGTCTCGTGGTTCTGAGCCTTGGACTTCAGATATATGAAAAAATATGTCTTTGCCATCTTCCGGTGTGATGAACCCAAATCCTTTCGTAGTATTGAAAAATTTAACTGTTCCAGTTTTCATTGAAATCGCCTCGCATAATATCTTATAGCTTGAACAAATTATTTACCGTTCCTCGTTATCCTGATTTTCTCAATATTGCACCAAAAATACGATACCGTCGGGAAGGATTTCCCAAAAATAAGATCTGCTGTGGGAAATAATTTGCTTATTTATCCACTTAAAATGGTTATTATCAGCTAGTTACGTTTTTTTTTCTATCCTGTCATTTTCTTATCTTCGCTGATCAAATCTGTTTTTGTAGATGCAGGGGGCATTGAGAGCATCCGCCATTCTTTTTGTGTAACCAATCGCGCTCCTCGATTAAATTGGAGATAAGATCAGGCCCACTGCAACATGACGATTACTCTGTTTCGAAATCCGATCAAGTAGAGGATGTGAATCAAACACCAAACCACCGTCGTAGCAATGGGAAATGCAATAACCACTTCCTCTATGCCGATTGTCTTGAATGCCTCCTTGAAAGCGGTATATCTTCTCTTTGATCGCTACTTCCGATAACCACGAACATCAAGGCTTGAAAGATTTCCCGTGTATTGTTAGGAAATGTTTGATCCATAAAATAAGGAGCCTTAATGCATTACCGTATTACCAAAGTAAATCACGAACCTGGCAAAAGAGATCAGTTCGTTAAAATCTTAAAACAAAAAGAAGACCTCATCAATTCCTTTGACGGTCTAAACTACGTCCGCATGATTGCCGTTAGCGACACCGTAACCATTGCAATATCAGAATATGACTCCGAGGAGAAGCTCAAGGCGGTTGAAGGTCGCTTTAAAGAAATCATGATCGACATGGTTCCCTTGATGTCTGGTCCACCAGAAGTATTAAACGGTGACAGCTTTTGGGAAAAGGTTCTCTAATTACACAAAGAACGCTGTAAAAAAGGGTTGTAATGCCCTACAAGGCTCGGTTCGCGCCGGACTCTTTTTAAAAAACCCAAAGAGCACTGGCGCCACCCGCCAAAACAATCCCCGTAACAAAGGTAGCGCGGTTAAGGTCATACAGTTGCTGGGCTTCAGCCTCCGACGCCGAATTGTAAAAAGCATTCCGCATTGGTATGGTTGCACTCAGCAGTACGATAGAACCAATGGCAGTGTATATAGCTGGCTTCTCGTAGGAAAGACGTTCGAAGAAGCCGGCTGGTTCAAACTTCAAGTCGATTTTGTGCGTCTCTTTCACCCGTAGAGAGAGCGACTGCTTGACGCGATAATTTTTATAACGCGCTTCGATGGTTCGAGAACAAACATCAACCTTGAACACGTTGGGGCTTTGTCCTCGCTTCTTACCGTCTACATATATATCTGCCGACACTGGCGTATCGCTGAGATCAAGGGTGGAGACATCGATTCCAGAAGGTTTGGCGGTAAGTGCAATCTCTTTGTCTATATGCTCTCCCGATTGAATTTTAATGCTCTCCTCTACAGCGTAATAGCAAGGAGAATCGGAAGAGATCACATGTGTGCCTGGATCGAGCTCGTGTTCTTTTAAGGGGAGTTTTATCTTCGTTTTGTCGAGTAGAAAAGGCACATCCTCGGGATTGCTCTTCAACGTAATCGTTCCAAAAATCGGTTCCATGTCCACATGAATACTCGATTTCTTTTCGGTGTTTAAGATCTGATCGATAGGAAAGTAGCGCTCTTTGTCAAAATGGAATTTATGACTACCCGCGGTAATCTCTTTCTTACACGGCGTACTCTGACATAAAATTTTACCATCGATCATCACGATGGCGCCGGACGGCTTCGTAGAGATCTCAACGAGTTGACGACTGACCCCGCTGGGATTCCAGTCGGAGTACTGCTCGCTTTGAATCAAAGGATCCAGCGCTGTCAAATACTGCAGTATAAGCTCTTTACTCTTCTCTAAGGCAAGGTCGGAAAGATCTTTCGAGGAGTTCGACTGGAATCGAATTAGGCCGAGCACATTTCCGTTCGCGGTCTCATGTAATTTTAAATTGATAACATATTCGTTGTTTAGCAGATAGATTTCTCCGGAGACGACGTATTCCGCTCCGATGTTGCGGGCGATTTCCACTTCGCATTCGCCTTGACAAGCCGACCCATCTTTTCCTTGATCCGCGAGGATTTCCAGTAGATTTTCACGTGTGTAGACCGAGATGGCCTCTCCGCCGGACGTGCGATTTTGGGTCGAATCGATAACGCCTTTGCGTACATCGTCTGCCAAAAGAAGAGCCAACGAATTTTCCTGTAGATCGATCTGCCGAAACTCCAAAACGGCGATGTGAAGATCTGCGTACGCAGATGATAGCAATACAAATAAAAAAACAATGAAGTTCATAGGGTCACCATTTCTAAGCCTGAAACTTAATATAGCCATGATAAGACAACACCGCGAATTAGCGGAACATCTGTATACGCGAGAATTCGTCTCTTATGGAACCTATCGGTAGAGTCGTAATCTTTGATTTCGAAATCCTTTGAACGGACACCAAAGATGCACACCTTTGGTTCTCGCCAATCATTTGAAGCCTTCCATAGATCAGATTAATTCAACGTCAGCATCCAATACCCCCGGAGTGCGAATATGCTTGTTCTCTTATCTCTCAACACCGTTTTCTACGCCTGTGTATTAACACCGAGCAATTGGGATCGCGATCGAGATGGGATTATCTTTATCGACGATTGCGATGACGACAACGCGAACGATATGGACTGCGATGGAATTGTGACCGCAAATGATTGTGATGACGCCGACCCCAATTCGACCGGTATTTCTGAAGATAACGATTGCGACGGGATTCGAACGGCCGATGATTGTGATGATACCAACCCCGATTCGAATAGCGTCTTCGAAGATGCAGATTGCGATGGAGTTGTGACCCAAGACGACTGTGATGACAACAATCCGGATTCGACCATTGTTATTGAGGATGCAGACTGCGATGGGGTTCGAACAGTCGATGACTGTGATGACACAAATGCCACAATGCCGACCAACGACTTCGACTGCGACGGGATTCGAACGGCCGATGACTGCAACGACTCCGATCCCGACTCGACCCCCATCGCAGGAGATGGTGATTGCGATGGGATTCTGACCGCAGATGATTGTGACGATGCCGACCCCGATTCGAATAGCGTCTTCGAAGATGCAGATTGCGATGGGATTCAAACGGCCGATGACTGCGATGATAGCGACGATGGCCTTCTTAGCTTTGCAATCGATAACAACTGCGATGGCATCTTGAATTTGGGGCTTATCTCGACCGGTGGGAGTCAAACGTGTGGAATCCATCGAAGCGGGAACATCGAATGCTGGGGAAGTAATTTTGACGGAGAGGGTAGCCCGCCGGGTGGAACATTCGTCCAGGTTTCTTCCGGAGACCGAAACAACTGCGCCATCGCGGGTGATGGTCGTATCGAATGTTGGGGGAGTGACTACAGTGGTGAAGGTGACCCACCTTGGGGAAACTTCGACCAAATCGCAGCAGGAACCCGGCATTCTTGTGGCATCACGAGCTACGGAACGATCGAGTGTTGGGGGAGAAACTCGAATGCCCATGCCGAAAGTACCCCCCCCAGTGGAACGTTTGTACAGGTTACGGTCGGATACGAGCACAGTTGTGCAATCAAGAATGATGGAAGCGTAGAGTGCTGGGGAAGCGACTTTGTTGGACAAAGCAGTCCACCAGATGAAACGTTTGAACAAATATCGGCCGGATACATGCACACTTGCGGTGTAAAAACCAATGGAGCAATCCGTTGCTGGGGAGGCAGAGGATACGGAGAGAGTACACCGCCCGGCGGAAGCTTCATACACGTCACGGCCGGAACCTACCACAGTTGTGGAATAACGAGTAACCATCGTGTGGAGTGTTGGGGAAGCGGGAGCGCGAATCAAAGTGTTGCACCCAACGGAACGTTCATGCAAGTCTCTGCTGGAGACGAGCACAGTTGTGGTATCAAAGGTGATGGAAGCGTAGAGTGCTGGGGCAGTGACTTCAACGGTCAAGGAACCCCTCCGAGTACGTTCCGCATTTACTAATATTCCTACAGCGGTCTTCAGTGGAACAACCAGAGAATCGCACTGTATTTGCACGCGCTATCCTCAAACGCTCTAACATCTTTCTTCTGCTTTTCATCACCACCGATTCAGGTGAATATTCTATGGAGAGATCGTTACGAATGATAAGACTCCGGCTCTGCAAAAATACACTGAGCGTTACCGTTTGGAGCCAACCGTGAGATATACATCCGAAGAAGGGAGAGAATATGCGATTGCGGTTCATTCCAACGAAACAGCCAAATCTCACTTTTACCGTCACTTTCTGATGTTTTCCGTCGAACAATGCAATGGAAACCCAATCCAGAGGATACCATTTTCTTTTTTCCGGAGAGCAACATTCTTTGTCGCATCGCGATGGGAACGTTAAGCACGATTATGGATCCAAACGCAAACCCCTCCTCGCCTCGTGTACTTTACAAGCGACCCGAACAACAACAACATCGGGTTCGTCTTTCTCTTCTCGAATATTCCGAAAGCTCCTTTACCGATCCCCATAGCGTTGTTCTCTTTGATGAGCCAACGTTTGACGCAAACGAATACAGCCACATTGGCAAAACATATGAAGGCGTTGAACCCCATCGCATGGGCGGTCACAGCGTAGTTCAAAACGAGGAGAACCCAAAGGACTGCGTTCATCACTTCGACCCCAATTATCGCGATTATTTTACCGTGCGGCTCGAAAAAAGAACGGTTCTCACAGCTTTGTGCATAAGCACCCGCTTTTTTGCGGGCAATCCGGCCAGCGCCTTGACGATTACGATATTCGACGATGTACAGAAAGAAGAGACAACCATCCCCATATCCGTCCTCAAACCGGATAGCGAGCACTGGATCGATAATATGCATTTCACTGCAACCCGTATCAAATGCTCCTTCAAAGCCGGTGGGATTACCCGTATTTGGGCATATGGCTCCCCTGCTGAACAACAACAAAAGATACTCTCTTGGCTATCAAAAGACAGCAAGGTCTTGTTCAAAGAAGATGATTTTTTTGGCGGCCCCAACTTCGCCTTGAGCCAAAAAGCCAATCGCAGCAACCGCCATATGCTGGGATGGGAAACCTCCAGAAGCGCCATGGGTTTACGGGCCGTCTTTCCGATCACCCCCGGTATGGTGAACGAAATTCAAATCGACACCTATCGACACGTGAATAACTACTTACGTTCAGCATGGGTTTTTAGCGCGTGTTTACCCCCGGGCCAAACACCGCAACAAGAGGAGAGCCCCCTTTGGCTCGTCACATCGAGTGAGGGAGAAACCACGAGCACCCACAATTTAAAAAGTTTTTTTACACAGCAGCACCAAGGAAAGACGAAGCTTCCCACATATACCATTGAACCAAAGGCGCAAGCATACTGGACCTTAGAAACCACCTTCAACCTTCGTCAGGACGCGATGCACATCCAATCCAACGTCCACTTTCCCGCCACGCATATATGTATCATGCTCCTTCCACATGGGGGTTTGCACGCCATCAAGATAATGGGTACACCTCAATAAGTACTTTCTAAAACCCTTTGGTTTTGGGCATCCACGAAGGAGCCAGATTCTTTCGAGTATATGTGCTTCCGTTTTTACATCCAATCCGCAATCGTACATGGCAAAGCAAGAAGAAGTGGTTAAAGATGAAAACCCAATTGAAAACGAAGCGTACAAGGATACCCAACATGCCTGATGATAACCGTATACCACCAACAGAGATGTCAAAACCGTTGTCTGGTACATCATTGGCAAGCAAGATACTCGATGTCTTCGTAATGAGTCACGTGATAACGGCTACCAGCTTTGCCGGTTTAATGCTGACCTATCCGGACTTCTTTTCGTATTTTGTATTGCAACCCGATGATTTTACCGCCTTGACATCCGACTCTATACGGTGGGCTTGTCCCTTTGTCTTCGGTTTTGCCGGCTTGGCTGGACTGTCTCTCTATATGCCTCCGATGATCCGGAGGCAATTAGCGATTCTCTTTATGGGAGCATTTACCCTCGCCGTAATCGTTGGGTTCTCTGTACAGACAACGGGACGATGGAACGAATATCACCCGCTCAACATCGCACTCTTTGCGAGTTTAGCCATCGCCTACGGATTTTTTGCCTTCTTCTACAAGCAGGCCTTTATTCGCGCCTAGACGAGTCCGCGAAGCATTATCGATACACAACTGAGAAAAACCACGCCCATATGAGTGGGAACAACCAATGCTCTGGCTGACATCAATTCTTCACACAGCGCTTGCTCTCATCCCCAAGCCGGTCAAAAGAGATTGGATAATTAGTTCGTCTTAGTGCTACATTTCTATTAATAAGGTTTCATGACGACCACAAAAGCAGAAAATCGGTACGGAACCTTTAACGGTGTATTTGTTCCAACCATTATCAGCATCTTGGGCGTAATTATGTATTTGCGCCAAGGTTGGGTTGTGGGCAATGCCGGACTCATTTGGGCTTGGGCAATCCTGGCTTTTAGCGTCCTCATCGCGTTTTGTACTGCCCTTTCGCTGTCGTCCATCGCATCGAATACCCGTCTCCACGCAGGAGGAGCCTACTCGATTATCTCTCGTTCTTTGGGACTGGAAGCGGGCGCGAGTATTGGCATTGCTCTGTATCTTGCGCAAACCTTTGCCATCACCATGTACATCTTTGGTTTTCGAGAGGGTTGGGGCTATAGATTTCCCGAACAGAATGCTCTCATGGTGGATTTGGTTTCCTTTGGTATCGTTTTTGCCATTGCCGTATACAGCACCAACTTGGCGAACCGCGTTCAGTATGCAGTGCTCGCCATTACCGCTTTGTCATTGGTGTCTATCGGTTTGGGACCATGGGCCGACAGCCCTCAACCCATTACCTTCTATGGTGATTTTAAAGAGGCAGGTGGTGGGTATACAGGCTTTTGGAAATCCTTTGCCGTGTTCTTTCCGGCCGTAACCGGTGTCATGGCAGGGGCGAACATGTCCGGAGAACTGAAAGAGCCGCGCAAGAGTATACCGCGCGGCACGATTTGGGCGGTTGTGATCAGTGCCATTATTTACATATGGCTCACCATGGCCTTGGCCCAAATGGGTGCGCCCAAACAGTTGACAAGCAACTATTACATTTTGGTTGACCAATCCAAATGGAAGTGGCTCGTCGAAATTGCCATCCTGTGTGCAACCTCGTCCTCGGCCTTGGTTACGCTGGTCGGGGCCCCTCGAATCTTACAGGCCTTGGCCAACGATGGAGCGATCCCTTTTTCTGCTTGGCTGAAACAGAGAACCCCCAAAGGAGAACCCCGGAACGCAACCATCATCACGGGGGTCATCGTCTTGATCTCCTTGTCCTTTCGCGATCTAAACCAACTGGCTCCCGTTATCACCATCTGCTTTTTGTCGACTTACGCAGCGGTCAATGGAGTGGTTTTAATTGAGCAAGGGTTGGGACTCATATCGTTTCGTCCTCGTCTGCGGTTTCCGATTTGGATTCCTTTGTGTGGTGCGGCCGGCAGCTTTTTTGCCATGCTGGTGATCAACCCCTCCTTGTCAATATTTGCCCTGGCACTTCTACTTTTTTCGTATGCGGTTTTGACAAAGAGAGGTAAAATAAGTGCGCCCGGCGACGTTCGCGGTAATTTATTTGTAGCCATTGCGCAATGGGTGGCAAGAGAGGCGGTTTCCCTGCCCCAATCCGAAGCACGGGCTTGGTTGCCGCATCCGATGATTCCGATTTACGAAAACGAGAATCATTCCAACGGGGTGGAAATTGCTTTGGATATCGCCTACCCGAGAGGCTCCATTAAGCTGCTGGGCTTGGGACCGGTTGCTTTGGATCCAATGCTGGACGAAATCCGGCAACAAGATGTTTTTTGCACGGGAACAGCGGTTCAGGTCGAAGACCGCGTCATCGGTTTAATCGCATCTTTGCAGGCACTACAGGGTGCCTTCTTTCGTCCAAATATACTGGTTTTGAGTACGGAGGATGGATACGATGATGAAGACCTGGCGTCGATCATTACGGCTGCTCGAATTGTCAATATGGGAATCGTTCTCAACTGCTCCACCAAAAAAGATTTTCAAAGAGATGGTTTCATCAATGTTTGGATCCGTCCACAAATGCCGAACTGGAGTATCGAAGATGCACAACTGGCGGGTAACTTAGACCTTTCGCTCTTGCTGGCCATTCAGTTTGCCAAACGACATGGCCTGATCATTCGTTTAATCACAATGATCGAAGCGGAGCAGTATCACAGTCTTGCACAGCAGTATCTCCGCGACATTATAGATCAAGGTCGCTTACCATACTCCTCGCAGGTTCTTGTGACCCACGGCTCTTTTTGGGATAATCTTACCCGCGGCCCGGATGCCGCCGCCCATTTATTTGGACTGCCCAATGCGGATTTGCAAGACTTTATTCAACGCATCAAGGGTTCCACATCCGGCGTCAAAATATTTGTTCGAAGCTCTGGATTGGAGAGCGTTTTGGTTTAATGAAGGCGAACCCAAAATCGAAATACAATGCTCCGTCCGCTTGGTACCCAAACGTTTGCTTCGTTCGAAAAACATCGACATGGGATTCATGCTGAAATAGACCATAAGAGTCTACCACACAATGCCGGAAGGAAAGCTTACTTGAAAGTACATCAGTATTCGACGAGAAGATTACCCCATCCCTTTGCCATTGAACGAGAGAAAGCTTTCAGAATCCGAGGCAGATTGGATAAAATGAGAGAGGAATTCATTTGGATCCCCTATCCGTGGAGGATGTCGGTGTCGACTGCTGGATTCTATAACGAAGAATGTTCGCTAGCGATACAAACAGAGGAGCGATGCCCGATTGCGCAGTTCGCTCCTCTGCAAGATACTGGCCAATACCACGGAAACGGGCTCGAGATTGCTCGAATGAATTCGAACCGAGCACGGCAATACCGTGCTCGCTACAGCCTCGAACGAGTATACCTCTATCCGTTTGCGCGGTCATGAAGTCACGTACAGAAACCGCACAATCTTCTCTCAAAGAGTTGATGTATATTGGACTTGCCTCTTTTATTGCAGCCTGCTTTTGGTTTACGCCCATTTGGGTGTATTTAAAGGGAGATGCAACAAATCCATTCTCTTCCGCATACGAGGTATTCTTCCATTCGAGCAATCCCGAACCCATGTTTGGACGCGGAGTGGATCAGCTCGGTTCCTTTTGGATGGTTCACGAGGTGGGAGAAATGCTTTCCGGCGAACAAGGAAGCATTCTGAGCGATGTATACCATCCATTTGGTTTTGATTTGGGCATGCATACCGGATTTGCATGGGTTGATGCCTTGATGGCGGTTCCTTTGGCCTGGCTGATCGGCCAACCGGGCTTTTACAATCTCCATATTTTTATCACCGTTATGCTATCTTTCGGTGCCATGGTTCTTCTCATGCGACGGATTGGGCTTTCTTTATGGATCTCTATTGGAATGGCCCACTTGGGTTTCTTTCATCCCTATGTGGTCGGAGAATTAGTCAACGGTCGGCCAACGCAAGTACACTGGCTCTTTCCTTGTCTCTTCTTGGTTTCGATCATTGAGATGCAGAAAAACCGGTGGCACTGGGCTTGGAGTACGGTTGCAGGAATTTCATTGGCTTTATCATGCTTGGTATATTGGTTTGGAGGTGCGGGTCTGGGGTTTTGTGCGATACCGGTCTGTCTTTGGCTGTATATTCAAAAGCGAGACTGGCTCGGAGGCCTCAAAGCTGCCTGTATTCTGTCGGTTCTTTCCTTGGGTATATGTTTGGCCGTTACCTATCGGACAGCCATTCCGCTCATCGAAGGCCGAGATCGGAGCGCTTATGGCCGAATGGATCGTCCCCCACAAGAAACCCTGGATTTACTGCTCCTTGAGGTGCCCGTTCGAGAAATCATCGATGTTTCCAGTTGGAATGCGGTCGTTGGGGTCTATGAAAGTACAAAGATGCCCCTGCTCTTATTGGGACTGGTTCTTATCGCGTCGATGGTACCCTATGGTCGTAAAGAAAAGAGACCGTGGATATTGGGCTGGATATTGGGGGTCGGTTTTCCCGTTGGTGCGGCCGTATCCGTATCGAAAGAGATTTGGTTTCCCACCGGCTTTGCCTTTTTCAACACCGTCTTCCCCCCGCTGATTCGATGTCAATACATCGATCGCTTGGTGATGGTTCCCATTTTAATCGGACTGATCTGCGTGGGATGGACTCTCAACGGAATCATTCAAAAATATACCCGTCTACAAGATTCTCGAGCGTCCTTTCTGATTGGACTATGCCTTGTTCTACTCAACATTCACAATATGCCCAGCCACGATACGCTCCGCACCTCAAACTTTAAACGCTATCCCAAACTTTATGAGGCCGTGCAGCGAAAACCAGGAGCCATTCTCTCCCTTCCCTTTGAACGGAGCAACAATTTTTATGTACACCAAATCTGGCATGAACAGCCCATCGCGGG
>JAYYRF010000631.1:0-3838 GCA_036127535.1 Myxococcota bacterium
ACGTTCAACATCGTCCGAAACGGATATGAGGTCGGGGTGTCGGAAAAGAGAGTGTTCAACTGCGTCCGAAGTGTATCGATCTCGCTTGGGGCACAAGAGAGAATCATTCCCATCAGTAAGGTGTCTATTACATCCTGCTGGATGTCCAGATGCTGTGAAGAGAGCGTTCTCCGCAGCGCTACGGCTCCTTTAAGTGTCGACAGATCAATCTTTGGAGACAAAAGAATGGGAAAAGATATGCGCTGGGGTAACTCTGGAAGTTGATAGGCTGGAAACATTCCATAGAGAGGTAACAAAAGCGGATCGTAAGAGGCATCTAAATATTCCCAATCAAAATCCAATTGACTCCAAGCGAGAGACGTCTTTGCGATCCCTTCTCGCAGTGTAAGCTCTATCAGTAGCTTTTGGTATAGCCCCAAAGATGATACACTGCAGGTAACCTGGGCTCTCCGAAAGTCTGTATGCGTTATAGAATGACACGATAAAAAGTACGGTAACACGGTAATGGAACTCGGTATTCGCTGTTCTGGCATATCCAAATCAAATGTCAAATGAGTTCGATGGCCTACTCGCACGACTGAAACATCCCTTAAATATTTTTTGACGGTTCGCAAATCGACGTTTCGCGCACTTAAGGGAATATGATACTTTTTCTCAAACGCACGTTGCGTACGTTTGGTCATTTTCGTCGGCTCAACACCGCGTTCAATGAGCAGCGGTGTCATCTCGTCGTGTATCTCATGAAGAGGAAGCTGGGGGATCGACTCGTTTCCACACAAGAGCATGCGCCAAACGCGGGCGTCTAAAGAGGGTTCTGCGTGGGCAATGAATTGCGCGTCCATCTGACCTGCAATCCAGGGCAAGTGCATCCAATGCTCCTTCTGTTTTTTCATCTCACCCCAAAATCGAGCGCGATACAGTGGATTAATTCGTAGACGATGCTGTAAAAACAGCCGATATACTACCCTATACCAGTCATCGGCTCGTCGAGAGAGCAACGACACGATTGAAGACGATATACTGGCATTGAGTGACACCTCGTTTGGGTGTAGTGCGGAGACATATTCTGGTTTTTCTTCCTGCGCGGTTTTCATCGGTATGCGAGCAACCCTCTCCATCGAACCCGAAAGTGCGAGCGCCAAAAAATCGCGCTCTGCCGTTAACGGAAGAATCTTCAAGACATCGGCTGGCCAACGCATAGCATGATGTTTAGATCCGAGCAAAAGCCCGACGTCCCTCTCTTTTTTTGCCTTTGGGTTCATCGATGTTGCTCACTCAAAAACCATTTTCCAAAGGGAGTGTGTGCGGCCAAAACACAAGCCTCGTAACCATCCCATACAAACGCGAGCCTTTCGATAGGAAGCCCATCAAGGTCTCTGCAATCTTTTTTATTTTTCAACGGTAATACCAAGGTTGAATCGAATACAGACCCTTTTTTGTGAAAGGAAATCGAGACGTTTTTTACGAAGACGAGTCTCTTTCGCTGGAAAGGGTTTCTCTTGAGCGGCTCTTGATACTGATACCGTAGAGCGATGCGTAGATCATCATTTGCTTCAGCGTTAAGATTTGGCCAACAACACAAATCATCATCGAGATAGCGTACGGAATCGATAATCCCCTGAAAACCGTCGCCAGGATACAAGACGATTTCAGCTTCTACGATCCCTCGATACTGTGGTCTTTGACGGAAGGCACTGTGAAAGTAATCTACCACCTGCACCAAATACGCTTCATCGCTCGCACGACACAACCAAGTCTCATAACGCCATAAACCCTTATGCTGGGTGCCTGTAGTCCCCAAGAATCGCCAGATTCCCTTCAGTCTTCTTCGTTGTGGATCAGCCAAGAGCTCCTTTTTAGCCATCGAGAGTCCGACGCGACGCAACGTATCCAAGCGGGTCTCCTTTGGGAGAGCATCTCGCTTGAGAAAGAATGCAACCATCAAGGAGAGAAATGAAATCTCGTCTATGGCAACATGAAGCCGATCTGCCACGGAAAACTTTAAAAGACGATTCGGTAGCATATCGATGGCTTCCGCAACACCGGAGAGCTGACAATCGACCAAACGTCTTGACAACGCTTCAGATGGCTTGATCGGCTCCTCGATAAAGTCTTTGAATCCCTGCTCGATCAGATCCTTAGTCCAACGCTGAAAAATAAGGGCTCCTTCTTCCATCTTATCGATTCGTCTACGCCTTCGTCTGCGTTTCGCCGTGGGTTCAGGTTCTTTTATTTCTCTCGATACGGCCACATCCAACGAACACCCATTGCTATAGCCGACACTGACATCGGCAAGGTCTTTGAGAATGAAATCCGGAACAAACAGTTCTTGCTGAAAAGCCTCAGGGGTGCGAACACTCTGCCAAATCAAAGAGATCAAGTGCGGACAAGGGGACTTCTTGCAACAACAAACCGACTTCTTACGCGATGGAAACCAAGCCACCAACATCGGTGTCTGCGAGATAAACACACCCCAAAAGACACCTTGAGATTGTTTTAGATATAACCAATACCGATGATGAGAATAATCAATCGCTTTGTTTAAATCGTCTTGTGACCGCGCAAATTGCTCGACAAAACGCAATTGTGTCTGAATCTAGAGCTCCATTTCCAGTAATGACGATTCTCGCTCCAACGAAAGGACGCGAAGACTTGAAAAATTAAATCGAGAAAAGAGAAGAAATTTGCGGCACATGCGATATGATCTATTCCGATATCAATACAAATAAAAGCCACTTCGATCACAATGTCAGAGATTCAAAAAAACATCATCAAAATCATACTGATCTTTTGCTTCGGTAGCTTCATTTGTTCTTACATCATTCTCATCGCAAACTCTGACTACATGTATAATCGAAGTTGGCAAGAGAGTTTGATACCTGCATTAACGGACAGCACCAATCTCAAGGTCGTACTGTGTGCTTTTGCCGGCTCTCTCATTTGGTCGTTGCCCATCCTGTATTTTCAAAGACTCAAAATCGGCTGGCTATTTTCGATTATTTTCATGTTGCCTATAATCTTTAGCATCGAAACCCTATATCTGTACTTTTGGCCCCCACAATGGGAAATGCCTCTTCACAGAAGTCTGATGCTGTCACTATACAGTACATGGAAGTACATCTTACCCGTTTACATCCTATGCGTCATTATTCCCTTTTGGCCTACAAAACGCAAGAATCCCAGAACTCTTTCCGGACAAGAGCGCTCTGGGATTTTGGTGCTGTTTATGACCTTTGCTTTTTTGTTAATGGGATTCTTTGCTCATTCGTATATTGTGGGGTTCATACTACTACCCGTACTGATATTGGCATTGAGCCAAAAATTATACAAGTAGAGCAAGACCGTATGAGTAAACCCGTATCCTATGCAGAAGGGAGCTTTCTCTTCTTGACACGAGAAACAGGGAGTTTACTTACGAACGTGACATTGTCCTCTTGTTGATCAAGCCTGAAATCAGCCTCATCCTCGTGCACAATGAGATACCTTCGTACCACCTCCATAATCTCAGCCTTCATAAACTCCATCTGTTCAGGAGACAGATCGAGCTGATCATGAATGAGAAGCAATTTCAAGCGACGCTTTGCCTCATCCTTACTCATATTTTTCATACCGAGTAATCTTCGAATTGAAAATTTCATCCTGTAGCCTCCTTTGATGGCAATAGTCCCACCCATCTCTTGAACGCTCCCCACAAACCATTCCCTTCCGTATAATCTTGGAACGGTAGATCCGACTCGCCACGTACACGACGTGCAATCCGTCGATACGACTCTCCAAGCCGGCTATTTAATGCATATGCAACTGGGCTTCCTCGATTTGAGGAAACAATAATGTCCTC
>JAYYRF010000632.1:0-3040 GCA_036127535.1 Myxococcota bacterium
CCCAATTATACTCTGTTTTTTTACATAATTTGTTGTAAAAGGCCGTTTGAGGCTCTGAACATTGGTTCAGATATAAAAACGTGTCTTTGGTACGCCTAAATCATCAGAAAGAGTTCAGAAACCACATCAGCGTTCTGTCTCATTCGCTTAAGCATGACCCCTAATAATCATTGGGTCTTAATTAAAACCTAAATTTAAGTCTACAGAGGAATTTATGACACTTCTATGTCTATTTGCTTGCCCCCGCCACCTTAGCGTCACGCTACCAAAAGAGGAGTTTTACACCGTGAACACTTCCGACCAAGAAATACTGTCCGCTCTTTGCGAGCCCCAACATCTACGCACGCTCAAGCGAGCCGTAGGTTTTGTAATCAAGTCCTATCATCATTCATTTGTGCGCAACATCGATCCAGAAGAGTTAGAGAGCGAAGTGATTCTTCGGGTCTTCAAGAAAGTAAAACGTCGTGAAGGATTGACCTTTCCCCATAATTATCATGCAAAGTTTAGCTGGGAAGGATGGTTCTTTAGCACGTTTCGAAATGCTGCCCGAGACATACTTCGAGAAGAACTCTTACATCATCTCAACTTGGTGAACGACAACGAGGAAATTCTTGATTACCAAGTCCTCCCCGGATTTAATCCGGAACAAGAGAGCCTGTATCGCGAACTCAAAACATTGGAATGTGAATTTTCGCTGGAACGATACGTCTGTGAGAGCTCGTCCGTGAATGACAATCGTCGTCTCCTAACATTGCTGTTGCATTTTCCCGAGCGTGTATCCTTCACGCATTTCTCGGCAGTGATGTTCAATCGACCGCTCTCATCCGTGTGGAATGTTTGGACGCAAAACCGAGAGAAGTATATCCAAATGCACAAAGAGGACACTCGTGTACTGTCCAACTCGCGTGTCTTTATCGTTTGGTTGCTCTTCGGTGATGCCTTCTCCGAGCCGGAAGCCTTTCAATTTGCTGAACCCACGCAATTTGGAAAACACCGAGATGCCTTGCGTCAAACGGTTTTGAGAACGCTACGACATTCCTATCAAGCCATTTGCGTCTACATTGCATCGTCCTTATTCGAACGTAGCCCTTCTTTTTTTCGCGCCTACTTCGAGATGGTTGCGGCCTATTTGTATCGTGGAAACGCAAAGGCCTTCGCCAACGTCTTGGCCAATGCTTGCGAGACCGGCGACGTAGATCGAATTGCTTTGGTTCTTTTTTCACGCAAAAAGACGATCACGGATCGTCTTTCGGATCACGCAATGCTCGAACGATACAAAAAACAGCTGCAAGATGCACGCATTTCTGCGGAAAAAGTCTTTAAACAGTGAACGATTGCAATTTTTTTTGAAATCGCCAAAACAAAACGTCAGCGTCCAATTATTAAGATAGTTGGACGTTTTCTTTTTTTCGTCGAGAAAAAAATCTATCAAAAGGTCAATGCTTTTGCTAAAATTTATGCAGTGTTGAGTCCTTTTCCCGAAGGAATATGTGTTTCTGGATACAAGATGACCCAAAGTCTTTCATACAATCACCGATAAAGGAAAATTTATGGAACAATCGCAGTGGATAGATGCTCCCAGCACACGCTACATCAACAAACACTTATCGAATCTGAGCGCATTACAGCATCTGCAAAAGCCATCTTGGCCATTCTTTCACTCTCTCCTCCTGATTCCACCTTGGATTTGGCCCAAGGAAAACCAAGAACAATGCCGTACCCACCTCGAGTCTTTAGAGTACAGAAGCGATTTTATTATTGAACAGGCCCAAGCAAATCAACTGGATCAAGTGGAATCATGGTCACCCGATGAAGAGACTCTCTTGGAAAAGCTTTCGATGTTGTGCGCTTTGGCTCGCTATGACGAGTTGTATCCGTGTGACTACATCAAGGGTGTGCTGGGACAAGTCCATTTGGATTTTATCGATGGAAAGGGTAATCCACTCTGCGAAGATTTGGCAACAGAGCTACGAGAAGAGCTCGGTTGGGATTTCGGTTCTGTAGAAGAGTTCCTCACCGATATCATCATCTCCTTTGAGGTTGATCTCGCCGAGGATTTAAACGAAGACTACACGCGTATTGCCCAAAGAGTCGAAGAGCAATTGCGTCCTTTGGTTCGCTGGGGCGAATGGCTTGAACACGCCTCTGGTGCCATCGCTTCATTTCTTGAGCAGTCCTTCGGGCGAAAGCAACCCGTCGCCTATGCGGCTACCGCCGATCGTCCACCCAAGCCAACGCAAAACTTGGTGATATGGCGCAAAAATCAAGAAGAACTCAGTTTGTGCGTTTTTGCTGACCAACTCTATATTCAATATTTTGGTTTGGGTGCACCCAGGTTATTTTTGGGACGGCAAGAACTTACCCAAAGTGCCCTACCGTCTTCCTTCGAAGATGTAGATCTGACGTGGTGGAGCCTGCCTTTCCGATTCTCTGATCACTTGGAGCTCATTTCTAGCGGGCGTCGCTACACCATATCCTTACAAGACTCATCCTCCGCCCTGTAAATCGTTCTCACCCGTATATGTAGTGTCGCGGTACCCGCGCATTGATGGTACACAAAATCTCATAGGTGATGGTCGAAGCCCATATGGCCAACTCTTCGGGCTTTATGCATTCGTTTCCTTGAGAACCGAGTAAGATTACTTCTTCTCCATTGTATGCTTCGTCCCAGCCGATATTGACCATCGCTTGATCCATACAGATTCGGCCGACGATGGGATAGCGTTTCCCGCGGATCAATACCTCAGCTCGATTGCTCATCGAGCGCGGATATCCGTCACCGTATCCGACCGGAATGGTTACAATCCGGGTCTCCTCTTCCGATTGCCATGTAGAACCGTAACTGACGGGATGAAATGGTCGCACCACTTTAAAATATACAATTCGAGAGACCCACCGCATGCACAACTGTACGGAGACTCGCTCTTGTAGGTGAGGGGCTGGATATACACCGTACATGAGAATCCCGCACCGAACCATATCGAGACGGCTTTCGGGTATTTGCAAGGCTCCGCCAGAATTGGCAATATGACACAACGGT
>JAYYRF010000633.1:0-9416 GCA_036127535.1 Myxococcota bacterium
GATTGACATGGTTACAATCAGGGTTCTTTTGCTCTGTGAAGCAAACTCAATGCCCGTGACTTCTCCTACGTCCCAGCCTGACAGACGAACGGTGGCACCAACCTTGAGCCCTGAGACATCTTTCCATTCGGTGATGAGTGTATATCTCTTTTCCAGAAGTTTCGTTGAGCCGCCAACCATGAAGAGAGAGAATCCGAGTAAAACAAGGAGGAAGGCAACAAAGATACCAACGCGCAGATTGTTTTTTGAATTCATGTATGAATACCGTGTTGGGGGTGATTGATTAGGATTATATCACAATTTTTTTTTTCTGTAGCATTGCATTTTATGCCCTTTGACAAGCTTAAAAAGATATGAATTGTGATCTGAAGTTGTATTGGGAGTCAATGTAAGGAGATACAAGAAGGATAAAATCACCTAGATTTTCTTGACAATACAATCCTTTACTTATTATCAGCGGATTTTGAGGTTAAAAAACACCCATCGTTCTTCTGAAAATCAAAAAAAGAGGTGGAAATGGATCTGATTACGGATTCTGAGATCATTGCGGGCTATCTTACCGATGCTTCGAATACAACGGGATACGCGGATGCACTCTTGCGACCACGAGATGCCCAAGAAGTTTCTTCCATCGTTAAGATGTGTCAGCAATACTCCATACCGCTGACGGTTACGGCACAACGAACATCAACGACCGGGGGGCCGGTACCGGAAGGCGGCTGGTTATTATCGACCGAATTGCTGAATCGAATCCATTCTCAAAACGAAGTGGACGCGGGTGTCTTGATGGGAGAATACCAACGTTTTACAGAATCCAAAGGTCTTCTGTTCCCTCCGGATCCCACATCGCGTAACGAATGTACGATTGGTGCCGCCATTGCCTGTAATGCAAGCGGCGCCCGTAGTTTTCGATATGGACCCACGCGCTCATGGATCGAGGCCGTCGAGGTTGTTTTACCGTCCGGTGAGATTATGATTGCGGATCGCACAACGCCGATCCCCTCAACTTGGCCGATGGCGCATTGGTCTCCACCATCCGTCAAGACGGCGGCTGGTTACCATCCCGCCGAAAATGTGTTGGATCTAATGATCGGGCAAGAAGGAACCCTTGGGATTGTGACGAAAGCTTGGACGCGGCTGATCGACGTTCCCAGTGAAGTTTTGGGAATGATCATTTACTTTGCTTCTGTCGAAAATTGTATCGCTTGTGTAGAATCTCTTCGAATTGGGGCACACAGACCGCATGTAAAGCGAACAGACGGCTCTTTGAATCCACGCGCAATCGAATACTTTGATCACCACAGTATCGAATTGATACGTCAGCGTGTGGAAGACCTACCCCACGAGGCTGTCTGTGGCCTTTTTGTTGAGGTAGAGCACGAAGGAGAGATCGATTTAGATGCTTGGTTTGAGGTCTTTGAACGACATGAGGCTCTTTGTGATGATATCATTGCTGCAGAAGACGAGCCCAGTAGACAAAAGCTATATCAAATCCGGCATGCGATCCCAGCAGGGGTCAATGAGATTGTTGTTGCCAATGGCATGCCCAAGATCGGTACGGACTTTTCGGTGCCGGATACCGGTCTGAGAGAGATGATGGATTCCTATGCGTCTGTTCCGATGCGGCACATACTTTTTGGCCACATTGGTGATAACCATCTTCATTTGAATTTATTGCCTTCATCGAAAGAAGAACTCGCACACGCAAAAGACTTATATAGAGAACTTGCATTACAAGCGGTCTCCCTCGGGGGAACAGTATCTGCGGAGCACGGTATCGGAAAGATCAAAAGAAATTTGTTGGCGGATATGGTTGGATCATCCGTGATAGACGGTTTTCGTCTTCTGAAACAGCATTTGGATCCCAATTGGATTTTGTGTCGGGGTGTGCTTTTTAACCAAAAAGATTAAGTGGTCTTAAGAGGATGTGTAAGCAAAGATGAAAAATTACATTGTATCTGACAAAGAGGGGAAGGAATGAGTTCCACTCCACTTCCTGCTTTGTCAGAGGAAAAAAAAGTGATACAGGCAGTGCAAAACGGAGACAAGCAAGCAGCTGCGCAGTTGTATGGTTGGTTTGGTGTAAAAATATTCCGTCAGGTGATCATTCCTCGTTTGCCCGATGTCGATCAAGCGGAGGACATCTTACGCGATACCTTTCGCATTGTTTTTGAAAAGATCGAGCAATTTAAATCCGCCGATCGGAGCATATTTTTTTGGATGCGTCGCATCGCGATCAATTTGGTGATCGATGCGTATCGAAAGCAAGTAAAGAAGAGAAAAATAGCGGAGTCCATTTTAGCAAGAGATGCCATTTCAGAAGTGATGGCAGACGTAGAACCCGCACCGGATCAGGGATTATACGACCGAGACGCACGAGATTTAATCGACAGATCGTTGGATAAGATCAATCCGCGATACGCACGCGCTCTTCGATTGCGACTTCTGCAAGAAGAGAGTCGGGAGTCTTGCGCAGAAAAAATGGGAATTACGGTAAACAATTTCGATGTTTTATTGCATCGTGCATGCAAAGCTTTTCGGGATAATTATCCACCATGAGCAATCGAGAAGCACAAGATTTGGCGCGTTGGTTAGCGGATCGCAGTGAGAATCATTCCGTCAGCAAAGAGGTTCGCGAAGCGATTTATATTCTATCGCCGACCCATGTTCCGCTTCCCAATGTGGATGTGAACGCTGTACTCTCCAAGGTTAAGAGTGGTCCCTTCGCACCGTCTGAAGAGGAAGAGGAAGAATTAGAACTCAAAGCACTCCAAGAGACGCTTCAGTCTGATTTGGTTCCCAGATTGAAGTTTGAAGACATTTTAAACTTGGTTTCCAGTGGGCCTCTTGCCGAAGTCAAAGAAGAAGCAGAGGTCGTACCCTTGTTTCGCAAATACAAAGGTCCCTTTATCGGAGCACTGCTAGCAGCGGCCGCTGCACTGTTGCTCTTCATTCCCAGTACAGAGATATTTCTATCGGCTTCGCAACCTTCTCTACAATCGGAAAAACAATCTGCGCGGCCTATGGTTTTACAAGAGGATGTAGAAGAGGATTTGATGGTGGTCGGGCAGAGTTTGGAAGAAGAAGAGGCGGAGATCGAAGAGCCCCCCGTCCGAACAAAACCGCGAAAGAAAGCGCCCAAAAAGTCCCGATCAAAAGAGATGCGTTCCAAGTCTAAAAAGCGTTCTCCTTCGGCCGATGCGTATTCGTTGCAACCGGAGTCGGCGTCTGTTGAAAAGCAAAGAAAGTCTGTCGAGCTTGAAAGGGAGGCTTTGGCCGTAGACACCCTCGATACAATGCGTCAGATCGCTCTTTCGAAGATTCAAATCCCTCCTCTGAACGATGAACAATCGAAAAGAATTGCAAGAGCAGAGCAAGATGCGGATCTGGCTTCGCTCTTGCGAGATGCAGATCTTCGCGTGTCGTTCGAGGCGGCCTATCGAATCGGATCCGATCCATCCCATATAGATGAAATCGAAAATTTTCTTCGTATCAAGGGAGGAGATAAGTCTCTAAGGATGCGCTTGTACGTACGGTTGGGGGATTTGTATCGTGAAAAAGGAGATGTTCGACGGGCGAGAGAAAGTTTTCAAAAGGCGATAAGGTTGCCTTAAGAGCAAACGATGCGATAAATACCTCGTATGGAAACCCTTTGAGTGAAGCAATGGCCATCCCTCCTTTTATCGCCCGTTATTTGGGCAATCGATTGATGTCAAAATCTCTCCGTTCTCGACTAGACAACCTTCATTTTCGAGATGCGGGACACGGGTATGATGCCTTTGGTCTTCATCCGTCGTTCATTTCCTTTGGTGCGGGTGTAACGCGATGGCCGTATGAAAAATATTTTCGGGTGGTTTCCAGCGGACAAGAACATCTACCCGGCGAGGGTGCTGCGATCCTTGCGGCGAATCATTCCGGTAATGTTCCCATAGACGGGATGATGTTGTGGCACGATGTTCTTCGGCACACACATCCACCGAGAGTGGTCCGCGGAATCGCGGATCATTTTGTGCCGGCTTTGCCCTTCATTGGAACCACCTTTGCACGAGGGGGAATGGTTGGAGGCTCCAGAGGCAATGTGCGCTCTTTGCTCGAAGCGGGTGAGTTGCTAATGATTTTTCCGGAGGGAACCCCAGGAATCATTAAGCCGTTTCATAAGCGTTATCAGTTGCAACGGTTTCGGGTTGGACACGCGGAGCTGGCGATTCGTCATCGCGTTCCCATTGTTCCGGTTGGTATTGTGGGAGCAGAAGAGCAATTACCCAGTCTGTTTTCCAGCAAGCGATTGGGAAAAATGCTGGGGATCGAAGCCGTTCCTATACCGATTTTTCCCTTTCCATTACCGGTTCGTTATTATATTTTCTACGGGGCGCCCATCGAGGTATATCGTTCATTGGATTCCAAAGACGCAGATGATCCAGAAATTGTTGCGCGTGTAGCGAGACAAGTACAAGCAGAAGTGGCGAGATTGATAGAGCACGGTCTTGAGCAGAGAAAGGGTATTTTCACATGAACAGTCGAAATGTGTTGATCACAGGTGCTTCTTCTCCGTTGGGGGAGTATTTAATCGAGCGTTTATTGTCCGATTATCGCGTAGAAAAAATCTTGGCCGTTTGCGACGAAGGCTATCCTCTGACTTTGCCAGAAAGTGAGCGTTTGTCAATCTTTCAGCTCAAGATGCGAAAACAGAGAAAGCTTCACGATTTGCTTTTTGGGCCGGCCCGAGAAAGCCAGGTAGATGTACTCATTCATGCATCGAAGGTTTTTTCAGCGAACCGAGAGGGGGTTGCGGTTCGACGCCACAATGTAGAAACGGTGCGCTCGATCTTAAACTTTGCTGATAGGCATCCAACGATAAAGCGACTGATCTTCTGTTCTGGTGCCGAGGTTTACCAAGTACAGCGCGATCTACCATCTCTCATGGAGGAACAGCATCCGTTGAATATGAACAGCGGTGCACCGCAGTGGATACGGGATAGGGTAGAGTTAGATGTAATGGCTTGCACGAGAATGGGTTTATCCCATCTTCGCATCGTCGTTTTGCGAATGGCGGAGATTCTTGCGCCAGGGTGCGGTTCTCAATTTTTTGACTACTTGCAGACGCCGATTTGTTTTCGACCTCTTGGTTTTGATCCCATGCTTAATTTTTTGACCCTAGCCGATGCGTCCTCTGCCGTTCAAAAAGCCGTTCATAACAAAGAACAAGGTGTTTTTAACATACCCGGTGCAGATACACTGCCGTTGTCACGCGCAATAGATCGTTGGGGTCGAATAGGTATTCCCGTGCCCAATACCGTTGCACACTATTTGTATACGATGCGCCGCTTCATGCGTCGCGGGGACTTTCGCTACGGTATGAACCGACGTCGTTTTCATTTTACTGGAATTTTTGATGGCCGTCGCGCGGCGGATATCTTACGTTACATACCGAGTCATCCAATTGAATGGCCGATTGAGTTTGGAGGAGAAAAGTAGATGCGTTCTGTAATCTTTGCCTTGTTATTTGCGTGTGGTGCAAAAGAAGGAGACACAGCGAGTTCTGGGGATAGTGCTGAAGCTGATAACGGAAGCAATTGCCCGAATTCGGTACCCGAAGAGTATCGTTTTACATGGAATTGTTTAAATACCGATTGTGCAGGAGCGACGGTGTACCGTTACGCGCAGGGTCAGAGTGATCAAAATGGCAATATACAAGTTGAAGAGAAGTGGTTTGTCTTCGACGGAATACAACCATGTGTGGACACCTTTCAGATCTCAGGACTCGCTTCTGACATCAATCCCGATCAATTTGGATGTACGACATGTGAGCGTATTTTTGAGGTTTCGTGGGATCTGCAAGATGCACAATGCGGCTGGAATTGGAAGTCTACTTTTGCAGACCAAGAGAGCGATGAGCAATCGTACTATGGCTTTTTGATGATGGATACCCATCACCGGGTTTCGTTTGACGAAGGTGCTCCTTTGGAACGATACGAAGATAATGTGATTCACTTGGTCGGCGCACCGGTAAATTTAGCGGAAGGAGTCTATGACCCCATTCCAAACTACGCAACGGGAGTCGCAACTCCCAACACCAGTAATGACGAGATCGGCGCTCCCGAAGACTACACTTGGGTGAGCGAGGGAAGTTGCTATCAGTAAGACAACGAACAATCCTCCTCCGCGTTCAAAGGCGGTAATGTTGTTTATGGCGGCACCCATCGTTTATGCCACGTTGCTCATGGCAGCTTTGGGACTACTAATCTTCTTTATTTGGATGGGAGATGTTGCGGACGGTGTAAAGGTTCGTATCGACATTGACGGTCAATGTTTGAAAGAGTCTACTCCGCTCATAGAGGCGCGGATCGAGGAGATAGGACTTGGAGAGGTTTTTATAGAACGGAACCAAAATACCTTGAGTATCGAAGCGGTTCTCCCCAAAATGGAGAAAGCCGAAGAAGAGATACCTCTTCTCTTGATACAAGAAGGGTATTTGGCCTTTCAAAATGAAGAACAGGTATTGGTAAAAGATGTTGTGGTAAAAGATGCAAGTGTTGCTCTTGGTGAATCGGGCATGCCATATGCTCGCGTTCGGTTACCAAAAGATGTTCGGCTTCTGCTACAAAAGCATATCCGTTCACATCCAACAGGAATCATTTCTATTTATTTGGACGGAAAGAAAATTATCGATCGTCCCAATACGAGCAAATTGAGTAACGAAGAGCTACGTTTGATTCATTCCGAAGGTGGAATGCGGGTTCAGATGAAGCAGACAACGGATTGGTCAATTGTCCTAAAACATGGTCCTTTGCCTTGTCGTCACTCGATTCAAAGAGTTTCACGTTTATAAATGTTCAAGGAGATTACATGAGGTATAAAGTCAGTCTTTTAAAGGGAGACGGCATTGGGCCGGCTGTTACAGAGGTAACATGCAGGATATTAGAGGCAGCAGGGGCTCCCATAGACTGGGAAGAAGTACCAGCGGGTAAAGGTGCTGTAGACCTGTATGATGTTCCGATGCCCGAAGTGACCTTGGCGTCCATACGGCGCAATCGTTTGGGTCTCAAGGGACCATTGGAAACACCAAAGGGCAGGGGATTTCGCTCCGCCAATGTAGCCTTGAGAAAAGCGTTGGATCTCTACGTTGGGCTTCGGCCGGTACGAACCTTTCCGGGTATTAAGACGAATTATGAAAACGTAGATTTGGTAATTCTTCGCGAAAATACAGAGGGCTTGTACTCCGGGATTGAGCATAAATTGCCGGACGGAACGATTTTGACATTGAAGATATCGACCAAAAAAGCGGGTCGAAAAATAGCGACGTGGGCTTATGAATACATGCGATACTCGAGTCGAAGAAAAATTCATTGCTGCCACAAGGCGCCGGTTATTCCGCTAGCGGACGGTGCATTTCTCGATATGTTTTACTCGATCGCAAAGGAATACCCTTTTATTGAAAGCAACGATATCTATATCGATAATTTGGCGATGGAATTGGCGATGGAACCTCGTAATTTTGATACGCTTTTGCTTCAAAATCTTTATGGAGATGTCATTAGCGATTTGGCGGCAGGGCTTGTCGGAGGGCTCGGTGTTGTTCCAGGAGCGAACGTAGGGGACAAGATTGCTGTGTTTGAAGCGGTTCATGGAACGGCTCCTGATATTGCAGGTAAGAGGGTAGCCAATCCGATGGGCGTTTTAAACTCGGCGCTTTTAATGTTGAACTACATTGGTGAGACAAAGGTGGCCAATCGGATAGAGCGCGCTTTGTTCGATGTTTTAGAGGAGTGGAAATACATCACGTGGGATCTCTTAGGATCGGACGAGAAACACAAAGCGGTCGGCACAGATACGTTTGCCGATGCGATTATTGATAAATTGTAGGAGAAAGACATGCATAAAGTGACATTAAGTCCCGGAGATTGGATCGGTCCAGAGTTGTGCACGGTCGTACAACACGTCGTGAAAAAGGTCGGCGTAGATATCGATTGGGATATACAACCTATGCTCAAAGGGGAGATAACCGACAGTCTTCTCTCGTCTTGTCGTGCGACGGGTTTGGTTTTTAAGTCTCGTGTAGATGCACCACGACAAGTTGGCGTTTTACCCCCTACATTGGAGTTGCGAAAACAGTTGGGGGTTTGGTGCTCCGTCAGGCCCATAAGAGCGCTACCAAATGTGGGTGCGAAGCACCCGAATATAGACATCGTTGTCATTCGAGAGGTGAGTGAAGATATCTATTCCGGATTGGAGCATGAAGTAACCAAGGATGTATATGAAGCCGTGAAGATCACAACGCCGAGTGCGTGTGAGAAGATTTCTCGCTATGCGTATCAATATACGGTAGAGAACGGGAGAGACTTCGAGAGCTGGATGTTGGATCCAGACACGGGAGCTTGGGTTCCTGAAATGATCAAAGATCCAGAAACCGGCGAGGAAAAATCCAAAAAAAGGAAGCGACTCACCATCGTACATAAATCCAATATCATGAAAAAATCGGATGGTTTGTTTTTGAATACTGCGAGAAAGATTGGCGAAGAGTACAAAGATACCGTCGAGACATGGGACAGTATTGCGGACGCACTCTGTACGAATCTTGTAAGAACACCTGAAAAGTTCAATGTGCTCCTGACGGGAAATTTATTCGGGGATATTGTCAGTGATTTGTGTTCGGGTTTGGCGGGTGGAATTACGGCAAGCCCTTCGATCAGTTATGGCTCCTTTGAAGATAAACCCATCGTGGTCTTTGAGAACTTGCACGGAAAAGTGCCAGAACTGGTTGGTACAGATCAGTACAATCCCATTCCGATGTTAAACGTACTCATTCACCTACTGCGTCACATAGAAGAAGAAAGAGCCGCAGACAAAATAGAAGCTGGAATTCGCACCCTACTGCAAAGGGGGATAAAAACAAAGGATCTCGGTGGTACGACCCTTTGTTCTGAATTTGTAGAACGATTGATCGAACAATTTTAGTAGATGATCCGATTCGACTATCTGTTAAAACTGACATTGGTGCCCATACATGAGATTATGTACATGAAAGTAGATCAGTTTTGTACGGAATTGCATACAAAAGGTTTGACGGGCTTTTGAGCGTGAGATAACCTAGATGGTGACAAAATTCAGAATACAAAAGCGATTCTGAAATTTGTTAGAAAAAGATCCCAAAAAACTTTGACGAAGATTCTAACATCAGATAAGTTGTTGGGGCTGTCTAAAACGAGATAAAAATCTCATTAGGCAAAAACTTGGTCATTGATAAGCAGGTAACAAATCTCGTTAAAACTTGAGTAAAAAAAAAGAATCAAATTTTTCAATTGGAGAGTTTGATCCTGGCTCAGAGCGAACGCTTGCGGCGGGCTTAACACATGCAAGTCGAACGGAACTTCGGTTCAGTGGCGAACGGGTGAGTAACACGTAGATTATCTACCTTT
>JAYYRF010000634.1:0-4043 GCA_036127535.1 Myxococcota bacterium
GATCTGTAAACTGCCCAGCACCACAGAACAAAGTGCGCGCAAAACGTTTTTATTTCTCGAGTGTACGAGGGGGAACGGAGGGCTCGTCGTCGATCAGATCAACGATGTTATCGAGGTCGATACCCGTCAGCTTCACCCACCCCAGTCCAACTTTAATCCCGCACTGCGCAGTTTTGTATCTTCTGTCTTGTCGTACAACGATGACCTTATATTAATTTTGGATTTTGAAAAAATTTACGACATGGTCTGTGGAGGCTAACGATGAAAGCACTGGTAATTGACGATTCTCGGGGAGCGAGAATTATGATCTCAAAGCATTTGACCCGGTATGGATTCTCCATTCACCAAGAACCAAGGGCGACCACGGCCCTCGAGCATCTCCGCACGAGTAAGATCATATACGATATCGCATTTGTCGATGTTTTTATGCCGGAGATGAACGGGATTGAGTTCGTGCGCGAAATCCGTAAGAAAGAAGAGTACGACGAAATGTTTTTGTTTATGGTCACTTCGGATGCGAGCGAGGCACGAATGCGCGAAGCCATGGAAGCCGGTGCGGACGAGTACTTTATCAAGCCGGTCGAACCCTCTGCTCTGTTGGTGAAACTCGAAATGTTGGGATTTAAATTTAGCTCGTGAGTACTTCATCGCCCTTTGCACCATATGACCGAGATGAGTTGTTCGGTCTCCTTCAGTCTTTCCTCCTGGGGAGCGTGGGCATTGTTTTGCACCCAAAGCAACAATTTCAACTCGAGCTGCGCTTGCTCCCTTTTTTGGAGCAACACAACATTTTCGACCCCGTGGCGTTTTTAAAAAATATTCGCATTCACCCTCTCCAAGACGATTTGGTGGAAGCCTTTACCACAAACGAAACGTATTTTTTTCGAGGACCACACACATTTCAAGGATTGATAAAGCATGTTCTGCCCAATCTTCTTAAAGAAAATCCCAGTCGAAAACTGCGCATTCTCTCTGCGGCTTGCTCGTCCGGACAAGAAGTCTACAGCATTGCAATTCACATTCGCTCTCACATTCCCTCCTTGGAACATCAGAAAGTAGAAATATGCGGTATCGACATCGATCGCGCCGTTTTAAAAAAAGCGGAGGAGGGATGGTACTCTCAATTTGAGATTAATCGCGGTATGCCCACAAAATATATCTTTCGTTATTTTGAACGCGAAGGACGGGGATATCGCGTAAAAGACAACATCAAACAGATGACGAAGTTCGTACGGAGCAATCTTTTGCATCGTTTTCCCGCGCAAGAACTCTTCGATGTCATATTCTTAAGAAACGTCTTAATCTATTTTTCCGAAGCGGAGCAGAAGAGACAACTCCTAAAGATGTCAAAGCTTCTTCGACCAAAGGGTGTTCTTTTTGTGGGATCAACAGAGATATTGCCTAAAAACCCTTACTTTAAGCGAATCCAAAAAAGGAATATGGTATGGTATCAAGCTACAACGTAGAAGATTTATTGTCCTTCATTGAAAATGTGGATCTACTGATTACAGAAGGTTGGACGATTCTTATGAAACAGCCGTGTGTAGGCGATAATCAGCAAAAATCACAAGAGGATTTGATCGTTGCCAGTATGGAACTGAAAACGGAACAGACATACAAAATGCATGTTTGGATGCCAAAAAGTCTCGCAGTGCAGCTTTGTGTTCAGTTCTACGGAGATATGGAACTCGACGACGAGATGATTATTGAAACGGTTGGAGAATTTTTGAACATCGTGGCGGGAAACATTCAAGGGATTGTCTCTCAAAATGCAAAACTCGGCTTTCCAGAAGCGCGCTATGTCGAAGAGCCGTATCAAACGCCCAGTGGCATCGTACGCAATTACCGAACACCAGACGGGTTTTTTGGTTTTGCTGTGGGACGATAGCGTCGTATGAGTCAATCCATCTTGGTCATTAATGAGGATCCCAAAACCTCTTTTTACATGGAAAATATTCTCTCCCGAAATCCGGAGTGGTCGGTTCAACTGTTTCATACCCTTTCCATGGCGGAAGAGCGTCTTCTCGACCAAGAAATGGCAGTGGTTTTGCTCGCATGTAGCGTTGTAAGCAACGAGTTGTGTTCGCGAATTACCAGCCGTTGGCCGCAGGCATGCCTTATCGTTTTGCATCCTTTGGACGGGGAGGGGCCGCCTCAAATCCCAAATGAAAACATACCGAATCTTTCGTTTTCCTTTGTCGATGGCGGGCAGTTCAAAAATTGGCTCCTTCGCGTTCTGTATCCAAAAATCGAAGAAGTCATCTTACATCACGGAATGACAAGCCACGTGCCTTCCATCGATGCGCACTCTCATGTAATTGTGATTGCCTCTTCGTGCGGTGGTCCCGTCGTCTTGCGACAATTGATATCTACCCTCCCTTCGACCCTTCACACCCCCATCGTGATCGCGCAGCATGTACCGAAAATTTTCGACGTTTCCTTGTGCGAGAGCCTAAATGCCATTGGTGAACGGCGCGTTGTGCTCGCTGAGCACCTCGCCCCGCTATGCGAAGATACGATTTATTTGGCTCCCTTTGATTATCACGTAGAGTTGTCTCATAACCAAGGCGTGTTTCTCACGTTGAATCAACAACCGCACGAACACTTTCTCCGTCCGGCAGCCGATCCTCTTTTTCGTTCTGCGGCGGCTCTCTTCCGCGAACGGTGCATTGGTGTCATTTTATCGGGAATGGGTTCGGACGGCGTAGAAGGAGCGAAAAAAATTAAAGAATTGGGGGGTAAGGTTATATGCCAAGACAAGGATACCTCAATTGTGTGGGGCATGCCGGCGATGGCGGTGAAGGCGGATGTTCAAGACTGGGTGCTACCCATCGATAAGGTTGGGGCGCGTTTGCTGTCTTTGGTCTCTATGCTGTAGAACGTCGGTGCCTTCTTTCCAGAACCATCCCGCGAACCACCTTTGCGGATTCATTACCGCGACCATAGAGCAACGGGCAGATCGCAGGCTGCGGAGAAGTCATTCCCTTAGGCGCTGTCTCATTCAAAGGTTAAGCGGGAATCTTTTTGGAGGAAGGGAACGATGGTTTCCAAGAGAGAGATACTGCCCTCTGCCGAAGGATGAACGTGATCATCCGGCCGCTCTCGCAAGGACGAAAAGGCCATTCCCTCCATCGAATCTCGTAAAAACAGATAGGAAACCCCGACATCTTGGGCAATGGATTTCAGTTGTTGCTCTGAATTCCAACCTTTCAGATGTTCGTTTTGGTCGTCGGATAAAACGGGAAAAATAATGATATGAAGCGGCCTGTTTCCCACTTCATTTCTCAACTCTCGTAGGCACTGTCGGGTGTGCTGCTCGATTTGAACCGGATCCTCTTCCAGCGGTGCGGCAATATTCTCAATCGCGTATTGAAACATAAAATAACTCAGAAGATGGGAGCGCAATATCCATCTTGGAAAATCAAAGGCACGAGATCCCGTAAAATAGCGGTATGTATGGTCATCTTTGGGAACGAGAACCGGAGACCCCCCAATATCGTTGGGGCACATCTGTAAAATCACCGCATCGATCTGAATTCTTTTGTCCAATTCCCGAAACCAATGCAGTTCTTGGCATGTATCATATCCAGAAACGGATCCGTTGATGATGCGCTTGGGATACCGTTTTTGGAGAGCCCGAGCCCAGCCATCACTTGTGCTCAAGGAATCTCCGAGTATTAGAATACCCGACGGACTCTGCGTGGATGCCAGCAGACCGTTGTCATCTCGACCACAGGTATTTGATTTTGGTCGATAACCTCCAAAGAAGCTGGGTTCGTAGCACTCTACCCGTTTGTTCTGTGCGCTCACCATATCGTATCTTAATGGGAGCGGGAGGTAAAAGCGAGACAGGATTTCGGCAATGCAAAGCGCAAAGATGGTTCCCACAATGAGCAAGAGCAATTTTTTCATCTTTTCGTGCCGTCCTTGGCACTGACCGGTCTACGTTTCGTGTGGTTATCGCGGCCGTACTGTTCAACAAATGGAAAAGTCAAATTCGCCAGTCCTCTCTTCCCATTGGATTCCATCGGATCTCGCGTTCC
>JAYYRF010000635.1:0-3363 GCA_036127535.1 Myxococcota bacterium
TCAATCATCTCGTTCTTCGGCGAATCTGAAGCCAAGGCTGTCCAATCCTCCTCCTCGACGGCATCCGGATCGCCACCAAGCTCATAAATTCGTTGCCTCAACTTCGAACGCTCCGCTTCGAAGGCTTTGATCTTCTCTTCCAACTCTGCGATTTTCTTTTCGTACTTCTCAAATCGCGAACGCGACATCTCCTTCTCAATGGAATCCGAGACATTCTTAACCAGTTTTTGGATTATGCGATGAAATCCCAAACGTTAAGGACGACTAAAAAGCATGATTCAGCAAAAAATTAACCCGTGATGTTTTATCGGTGACAGAATACCCCTGATCGAATCGCAACAAAAAGGTTTCCCCCCACTGCAGACGCGGTCCACCACCAATGCTGGTGTGAAAATCCATAAAGTCACCGTTCAAAGATGCTCCGCGAAGGGTATCACTGGGTGTGGTATTCCAAACCCTTCCGGTATCGGCAAAGAGTGTAATCCCGAGATTAAAGCGCTGTCCTCCGAAACCAAATTTGAGCAATTTGCTTCGTAATTCAACACTGCCGAGAGCTTGGCGCGTTCCTCTGTATCGATTTAGGCGGACACCGCGCCAACTGTACATGACGGAACTGCTGAGATACGCATCGGTTTCATAGAAAGGAACCGTGCCGAAATATACCGTACCCGCAAGACGACCGGCAAGGACGAGATACTCTCCGAGAATGGATTTGTAGGAGCGCAAATCGACCGTCCAGCGATTGAACAAAAGACCTTCCTGTACTCCAGGAGAAAACTCGGTATACACATAATGTAAGGAGCCATTTTGCGGTACATATTCGTGATCTCGCGTGTCCCACAACAACCCGAGACGCGTTTTAAACATGAAATGAGGATCGGTACCGTTCAACAGCAGATCCATGGTTTCACCATCTTCTGTCTCTGCATTTGCCAGTTCGATATCTCGCTGAAAAACCGAACCATCGAACACTTCTGGGGATTCGTACCGAAGATGACCACCGAAGATCAATTCCAATCTTTTTTTCTGCTGCATGGTACTCTCATCAAAGAGAGACCACTGTCCTTGAACATCAAGGATACCGGTTCTTTGCCCATAAAATGTAGACTGCAGGGCATCTTGATATTCCGTAGACTCTTCGTCTAACCCATCAAACGGTACGCTCGTTTGGTTTCCATATCCGAAATAGGGCATGTCATTTTTGCTTGTATACCCTCCAAAACCGACAACACGCAACTTTCCATTCATTCTCCCGGGCATATCCAGACGCAAGAAGTAAGTACTGGTCGGAACCTTTAATCCTTCTCCCGGAATCGAGCGAATGTTGCTTTGAATCAAACCCATCAAGCGATATTGAAAAGGATTATTCTTGGGATTGAACTTCGCTCCTACGGCAACGATACCCAAACCAAGACCCGAATCGGAATCGTAGGACAAAGCCGGAAGCCCCGCCACTTCAAATCGATTGGGTTTCTTCGACTCGTTTTTCGACTCGGATTCTTGCGGACTCTCTTCCGCTGGAGAGGCTTCGGGTTCAGCAAAGGAAAGAGACGAGAGAAGAAAAGAAAGAAGAATCATAGGTTTCGTACCGCAAATTGGAAAGTAAGCAAGCTAAATTTAAGCTAGCTTAATCCTTACCTATCAAAATTTCAAATCCACACGTCAAATTAAAGTTCTTTCTTCTTACCTTAATCTTTATTTCGCTTCCCGATAGATGATCATTGTTTCGTTAGGGTGCGACATACCGTCCTGAAAAGGTGTATGTGCCCCGACCGTTCATGGTAACCGTCAGTTCTTCCCCTTCCGGCACCATTAACCCACTTACCATTTGCGCGTTGATCATGCCGTTTCCCGTATAACTTTGATAATTCCAAGCCTTAAAGCGCCCCACTTCCGCCCCGCCGCTCGTGGTCAAAACCATTTCCAACGAATCGTTGTACTGTGCCGATATAATAACATCCGTAATGAGAATGCTTTGTCCACTCTGTGCCGACACCGTCTCCGTCGCTATGGAATTCGAATATCCTCCCACGGAAAAAATGGGATTGCTGCCTTGCGAAATATGCGGTCCTAGCTGTGCGTTGGCCGGTCTTAAGGTGTGCACAAATAAAGCGCTCGCCAAAACCAGCACGCCCAATGATAAAATATTCTTCCACATCCCTAACTCCTATTGTTCGATGCTTGTGTACCTGTTCATGTACGAAGGAACTTATTCAGATGTTGATTTTTTTTCCAGTATCACTTTCATGCGGCGTTCCAGTTGTGCATTGGAAGACGTGAACACAACCTCCTTCAGCATCTCGGTATGGTCTGCATGAACGTTTTTAACTTTTCCATATATGGGCAAAGAGAATCCATCCTCGGTTTCCAATTCGATCGAAACATCGGATACCGCCCCCAAAGATTCGGAGCGGAAGAGAAGACCAAGACGACCCAACTGGACAATTTTTATGGAAAAGTACCTCTGTTCTATCTCTTTTCCGTGCATACGTCGTAATCTTCCGCGAAGATTCACCGGATGGTAAACATCTTCCAAAACCGGCATCATCACGTTCTCTCCAACAATACCGCGCAACTCAGCGACCTCCAAGGGTATACTTCTTCCCTTTACATTGACGTTTCGAAATCCTGTCACCTCGACTCTACCCTTAACCAAAGCCAGTACATCGGTACTCATGAGTACTTGGGTTCCAACGGTTAATGATTCGATCCGTGCCGTCATGTTGACCGGATCTCCAATCACCCCCCATTTTACACGCCTCTTGCTGCCGATGTTTCCAACAATCGCATCTCCGGTGTGCAATCCGATTCCCATTTCCAGCGTGGGTCGCCCGGCGCTGGTGAGCTCTTGGTTCAATTTCTGTAAAGCGAGTTGCATGTCAATCGCGCACCGACAAGCATTCATCGCATCTTCATCGCCCGAAACCGGTGTACCAAAAATGGTTAGGATCGCATCTCCGATAAACTCGTTGACCCATCCACCGTGACGTTCAATGACCTCTGTCATACGACTGAGATAATCGTTTAGCAATTCACACATCGCCGGCGGCCCCAAAAGCTTTGTCATACCCGTAAACCCCCGCAAGTCACTCATCAATATCGTGATGTTCTGCAGTCGGCCGCCCATCTTCATCGCATCTGGATCCTTCAATAATTTTGCTGCCAAATCCGGAGCGACATAGCGACCAAAGGCATCTCTCAACTCGTTGTTACGTCGCTCTTCCATGATTTGAGCTTCCAGAGCCTCTCTCCTTTGCTCTTCCATTTGACTGGCGTGTAGACCCACCGCTCCTCCCAAGAGCATCCACTGTCCCAGCGTTCCCAACATAATGTAGTGATCGGAAAGTACATTGAATGAAATGA
>JAYYRF010000636.1:0-8811 GCA_036127535.1 Myxococcota bacterium
TAAGGTGCACGTATCTCCTGCTCCGGCCGGAAGTCGAATCTTTCCCCGAATTATACCGAAGGTTCACGAAAAAACGATGCATACCCCTTGGTATGAGACCCTCGTTCCCAACCTATTGGATTTGACGCTCGTTGAAGAGTCTAACGATACCCTTCGATTTTTAATGCCCATGGATATTGCGCATTCAGGAATGTCTTTGGAAGAGTTAAAAAGCGAAGCAATGAGCAATCTACGGCAGGCGAGTCGTCACCTCATTCCTCAAAAAGATGATCTTGGCATCTTCCGGTTCGAAATCGGAGACGGATATGATGCCAGCCGCTTCCTCATGATAGACTATTGGTTTTCCAACCGACACATTTGGGTTGCAATGCCCTCGCGAGACAGTCTTTGGGTACTGCGCGGGGAGCCAAATCCACTGCACGAACAATCCTTGGAGGAAGCCTACTGTGACCTTCCATACCCTATTCTTGGAGTTTGGTTACATCTATAGAATCAATCGGCTATAATTCTCGCATATCTTTTCTTATCAACAGTGATGCCATGATTTCAATTTTTCTGTTTGCTTGTAATTCAACGATAAGCGACCCTCCCAAAATGCGTTTGGAAACAACCTCATCCACCCTAACCGAGCTTTCAAGAGAAGCGGTATCGCTCGCACCCGATTGGCTCCAGAACGATTTGTCTCTCTCTTTGTATCGCTTGGATGAGAACCTTCAAAATGAGCTCGCCGCCCTAATGGTCGATGCAGATGACCCTTACATGCTCGATGAAATCGGTTTTGCCATCGCTCATATCAGTCCTGAAGTGCTCGCAAATCCAGACTTCTACCCTCAAATCATCGCAGAGAATGCACAACTTATCTACGAAAGGGATCCATTGCTACACTATGTAGCCCTCATAGACGACGGGGTTCCCGGAAGCGATCCGGATTACTATACGACGGCGCGCTATCAAATCGAAGACGAGAATGGCAATACCATCGAAAAGACCATCGACCGAGATATCTATTACTGGTATCTGGTTCATCCTCGGATGGAGGATGAGCTCCCGTTTTATATCGATGGATGGGCAGAGTGTGGAAATTCGGTACAAGGATACCGTTCAGAATGCGCCACAACACCCGAAGATGGAATGTTTTGGAGACACTTTCTTTGGGAAGGTGCTTTAGACGAATGTCCTCCAGACCGAGACTGTCCGGTTGTCAAAGACTATGTTACGGAAACGGATGTCATGTGGAAATCCAAGTCGTATAACCGAGATGATAACGGTGCCATCGGCGAAATTATAAATTGGCAAATCGACGCGATGAATTTTGGTGCCGGAAACGAGCGCCCCATACAACCCAATCGAATTTATGCTGTCGGATGTGGAAACTGTGGAGAGTGGTCAGACATCGCAACTGCTGCTGCACGAAGTGCGCTGATTCCTTCTCAAAATGTTGGGGCTCGCGGTAACGATCACGTTTGGAATGAATTTTGGGACGAGGACTGGATGCAATGGGAACCGGTAAATACCTATGTACTGCACTGGTACTATTATCAGTCGCAAGAGGGTGCTACATCCGAAAGCAATGCGCTATATGCCATTACCGCGAGCCGCGGTGATGGATATATCAGTACCGAACGAACCGAAGATTACGGAAATACATTTCAATTAGAGATATCCGTCACCGACACGTCCGGCATGCCCGTTGATGGTGCCGTCGTCAGCCTTTTCGGCCCCATTTTGGTTTACGATCGAGATGGCTATTGGTATGTAGGCGAAGCATACACGGGTGCGGATGGCATTGCTCGCTTTACCTTGGGCGAAAACAATGAGTATCTCTATCGCATAGATTCCCCCATCGGTTCAAACCCCATCGAAGACAACCGAATCAACCAGCTGATGAGCGATACGGTGGCCGGAGAAGATCAGTACCACGAGATCACAATTGAAGCGACCATCCCAAACCATCAAATTACCGAAAAGCCGCTCTTGGAAACCGACGAAGTCCTATCGGTCAAGGTCGATCTCGCACACTTCCTTTCCGCAGACGGATATATGCTTCGTGGTTCCATGACCGATCCGACACCAACGGGTAAAGTCAAAATGTTTGTCGTGGATCGAGACAATTACGATTTATACAGAAGCGGCGCTCCCTTTACCGCCCATCACCTGTCGGAATCGGTTGATACCGTGAACGTTGATATACCGCTACAAAGCGATAAAGGCTGGTATCTCGTCCTATCCAACAAAGAAAGCCTCGGTATTTCGTCGGTCGGTTCGCTGGATATTTCGCTCGCATCCAATACAGAAGAATGGGACGGACCGGCTTTGAACGAGAAAATCCATATCTTACCCGGTGAGAGCATTACCGTTCAACTGACGGCTGCCCCGTAGATTCGGATCGATATTCCTTCTTATAAATTTCCCACGCTAAGGTTTGATAGCGTGTCAAGCTGCGTGGACTGCTCTGGACAAACCACTCTCGCTCCTCTTCTTCAACGGTGTAGCCACGCTGTTCCCAGAAGAAACGCACCCATTCTGGGTCGACTTGCTCCTTGGGATCCGTAACCGTGTCGTTCCATGCAAATGGGGAGGAAAAAAGAATGGTACCGCGGTCAAGAAGCAGGGCATCTGCCTGCTGCATCAACAAAAAGGGATTACGACACGAATCCAATACGTTGAGTAGTAAGATACAATCCAGACTCTTGGGTGCAAACGGAGGCGTTAGCATATCAGCGACTAATTTCGGTCCGGAATAGCGTTGTAGGAGGGTCCAATTTAAATCAGCGCCCAAAATGTCCTTTCGCGTATGCAATCCAATCCCACATCCCAAATCGACAATATTACCGGCTTTATCCTCGAGTTTCTGCGCAACCCACTCGTGTAAGGGACTGCGGGGTGCGCTTAGGTAGGAATACAACTGCTTTTGAGCATCTCGTAATTGTCCGGGCAATTGCAAAAAAACATCGTACAAAGAAGATGGCAGATCTTGCCGCAATAAAAGCATGGAGCCCTGAGAGTCGAACCAAGACGCAAGCTCCGGAACGAGGATTGGCGTGTCATCTACAACGGGAAAAAACGTTCGACAACGTTCACATCTTAAGCCAACGTCTGCGCGAAGCAGCGTGGATAGCGGTCGCTCTTTCCGCATACATGTCGGGCAACGATATTCCATCGGTCTAGTATTCGCTATGGCGTGGTGTGACGTCGCGGCACCATCCCGTAACGGTGCGACGGACACGGATTAAAACGTTTTTTGAATACACAATTTCTATGATGTAGGAGGATGTTTGTGCTTTGGAAAAGGCAGCGCACTTTGTGGGCTGGCGGGCTTTCCACTGTTGCAGTGAATGTCTGCGCCTTTGTTTTCTGCGATGGCACCAGCGGAGATCGTAAACGAAGCACCCGCCTTCATGTGCGTATCGGAACCGGATTTCATCGTGATGCTATTGGAGGCTTCCAGTGTAAAGTCTTTGCACTTAATGGATATCGTTTCTTTGGCTTCCCACTCCGTATCCTTATCGCAATACTCTGTGATGGTTTTTTTTGCAGAATCGAGGCTTTGATAAATGGGTGCACTGGTTACGTCGAGCCGAGAGGAAGCTTGCGCGCCAAACTCGACTTTTTCTTCTCCCTCAGTGTCGTCAAAAATGACCAAATGATCGTTCCGAGACCAGAATACACGAAGGTTATTTTTTTCGTCATCATTTTTATACGGCTCAGGCTTATCTTCCTTGCCGTTATACACAGCCCCGAGGATATAGGGCGTGTTGGATTTGTAGGCAAAGGCAAGAATCACTTCTGTACCTATATCTGGAATCATGACCAAACCACGATTTTTTCCGGCCATTGGTGAAGAGACGCGACACCAGTAGCTTTCAAGCTTTTTATCCGTGGATTCCGAAGGAAATTCGACCAACACTCTATGCATCTTTTCCGGATCGACATTGTCTTTGACGACCCCAACCACAGTTCCATTAAACATACGACTTACCTAGTTAAGCTTGATCAAAGACGCTTCCATACTTAGGGTTGCACCTGCTTGTTGATTTAAATTTGCACCGGCTTCCAGCTTGCTATCCGCACCAGACTTGATATTGACCGAATTCGATGCATCCACGATGAAGTCTTTACATTTTAACGAGAAGTTCTCCTTTGATTCCAAAATGATATCTTTTCCAGAGTAAACGGAAAGAACTTTTTCGGTAGAGTCCCAAATGACTTTAATCTCTTCATTGTGTAGAATGAGCTCAACCCTCTCTGCACCATCCGTATCATCGAACGTTAAGCGATGCCCCGATCGAGATTGAAAGACGCGCAGATTGTTCTTTTCGTCTTCGTTCGCATAGGGAGGGGTATCCTTGCCGTTGTAAAGAGAACCTACGACAATCGCATTGTTGATATCGCCTCGAACAAAGGAGACCAAAACCTCATCATCTATTTCCGGTATGGTCATCCAGCCGCGCTCCTTACCGGCCATTGGCATCACGAGGCGAGCCCAGTAACTTTCTGGGGCATCGGGTAACATCGGATACTTTACCTTAACGCGCCCAAGCTGATCAGGATCGACATTGTCGATTACAATCGCTTCTACCAAACCGGCCATTTGCCCCGCACGGGGCCGCCCATATCTATCGGTAACATTTGCCATTTTATCCTCCTGTGATCACGTCGGAACTGCCTTCAATCAGATTCCCCGATCCGCCGCAATGCACGGTTTGATCTCCGATTCGGGCAGCTTTGATGTTATTAAAAAAGACGGTGGCCGAACCCGCCGAAACATTCCAAGTATTCGGACCACAACAGCCGGAATGTACGCCAGGGTCTCCAAGGCGTAATGCCGGCATGTTATTGACCAAAACATTGGGAGAGCCGTTTACACCCGGCCCTTGCACCGGATGGGCGCAGCATGGTTTACCGTGACTGTCCGCGGGACAAAGGGCCTTGTCTCCAACTTTGCTTTGTGGCGGCATATAAACTCCTTGAGAATCTATTCAAAGGTAGCACAGAAAAATTCGGTGGAGAACCTTATTTTCTTAATGTGTGGTATAAGTACAGCAACTTATATGAGAATCGCTGTTTTTAGGTAATGAAAAAATATATTTTGTGAATCATTTCGCCGCAAAAAATTACGGTATTTAATCATCTTTATTCTTTTTTTGCAGTGTTCGAACGATCCGAAAGCCCTGAACGTGTGAGCGCATGTAACCATCTGCTTTGTGGCGAAAAGCGAGGTAGGCAAAGGCCTTGGGCTCATTCCATGCTCCTCCCCGGCTCATGCGTTCTACACCCAAACCAAGACCAACCGGATTAAGAGTGATGCGACCTTTGCGCCTATTAAATCGCTCTCCCTCGGCCACAGAAGACGCAAAGGCTTCCCAACACCACTCCCAAACGTTGCCACTCATATCGAACAGCCCCCAATGATTGGACTGTTTTTGACCAACGGGATGTCGTCGATGATGACTGTTTTCTTGTAGCCAACCGATCTTTGTGTAGTCATATCCACCGGCAAAGGTGTGGTTACCACCTGCACGTGCCGCGTACTCCCACTCTGCTTCCGTAGGCAAACGATACCCATCGGCTTCTCTATTCATGGAGATACGCCCGAGCAATTCGATGCTCTTTGGCCGATCAAAGGAACTGGGGGAATCCATAAGCTCCTTCGGTAAATCGTATACCTTTTCAAGCCCCTCTTGCATACTTAAACGATTACAAAAGCACAGCGCTTCCAGCCACTGCACTTGCGATACCGGTAATGAAAGAGAAGGCCACTCCCGATCCTTGCCATACGTTGTCTCTTCACGCAAAGATGTATCGCCGTCAAAGAGACCATCGTCAGGGAAATACCCCATCACATGACGAAAAAATAAACGAGTGACCGGATAACACCCCATTAGAAATTCATAATTCAATCGTACCCGATGACGAGGGTATTCACGGCTGGTCGCTTCAAAATCTGTCCGCAACGCTCCCATGCGAAACTGACCGGATGAAACCGTACACATTCGGCTTGATATCTGTAGCACTAAAAAATACTCGCTTGTACGAATGTGAGGCCAAGCTGCGTGATAGCCATATTGGTGAGAAAAAACCCCATCTAACTCACCACCAACCAAGAACTGACTCAATTCGGATGCCGCATCTTGGTGGTAGATTTCACATAGAGCATGCAAAAACGGCCCGACGTTCTCTCGAACGATTTGCGGAGCCCAATCGAGATTTCCATAGGCGTTCACTTCGAAAAAGGTGGAAAAAAAAGGGAGGTCTTCTTGCATCAGCAATGCAAGTTCCTCGTAAAGACCGTCCATATACATATCCATGTACTGTTTGCGAAGCTGGATATACGCCTTCGGCTCCTTTGATAGTCGTTCCTCCCACACGGATCTATAGAAATGAAAGGACGGTTGCTCCTCTATTTCTGACATGTCTCGCACCAATAGATCGGTCTTGAATCCAGCTTTCCCTTTTGAATTGATCCCGTTTGACACTGCGGACAAACCTCACCCTGTCGACCGTATATCGAAAAGCCCTTGGCTCGCGTATTTCCTTCGGAGACCAAGTGTAACTCTCCGCGCAAAAAACCGGTTTTGGCGATCTCTTGCTCTCTGGCTCTGCAATGTTGCGCATGGGATACGTCGACCACAATACGAGCCTGCTGCGCTAACAATGTCCATTTTTCCGACGGTACTTGGTGGGGCTTGGTCTGCGGTAAGATGCCACTCCGGTGCAAGATTTCAATGGCAATGATGTTCCCGATGCCAGCGACCAAAGACTGATCGATAAGCTGCTTGTGGAGTGGCCTTTGATATCGCAAGCGATTGCGCCACCAAGTTCCATCTCGCTTTATCGGCCAAAACTCTTCCCCCAATCGCTTGAAGTAATCTATCTGAGCCGCTTTCGTCGAAAACCAGTGCAGCGATCCAAAATTGATTCGGTCGAGCCACGCAATTCGGTGACCGCCAGAAAGAGAAAAAATGACCCGTGCAGAGGTTGTAGAATCCGCTGCGCGCAAGTGAATCACTTTTCCGGAAAGCTGATAGCTCAACACTAGAAAACCGCTTTGGAATTCGATAATACTGTGTTTTCCCCGTCGCCAAACCGCCATACATAAACCGGTATCCTCAGGAAAACCGTCTAATTTTAGCCGTTTCAGATTCGCTTTTTCTCGCAATTCTACACCAATAATTCTCTGACCCAAGAGCCATTGGCGCAGATTCTCCGTCATAAATTGAACAGCGGTAATTTCTGGCATGATACAGCGAACCCCTACGAAAATTCATATCCAAACACTTCGAACGATCAAAGGGAAAACCACAGAACCGGAGAAAGAGGACACATTTTTTTGCTTCTCCCATGATTAAGAATCAATCCCTTCAGAAATAAATCCCTTAGAATATGGCTTGCACAAGGTATAAGGTCACCAAAACCAACAGAAATACACAAAGTCCCGTAAGTAAAATGGTCGAGAGCTTTGGCGTACTGGGAGGGGTGCGTTTAACCTCTTGCCAACCATCTTCGATCTCAGATACCTCTTCTGACTCATCAAAGGTGCTAATTTCCATGGAGATGACGGTTGGCTCTTGCAGTTCGTTTTTTTCTGTAATCTCCACATCTTCTACAGACAAGGATGGCGACGCTTCAAGATGTGCAGCTTCAGAATCTGGCAAGTGCTGATCCGATGCATGTACCTGCTCCGAGACGTTGTAGTTTGCATAGGGTTCTCTTTCTGTTTTTTCGTCTTGCACAGAAACGCTTTCGCTGGCCTCCTCAGCGACCACAACAATCTCTTCAGAAGGCTCCTTTGTCTGTTTTTCCCTCTCCAAAGCCATCATCTGATGGAATTTCTTAAGACCGTCTTCGTTGAGATGATGCGCGAGTTGCTGAGAAAATTCTTGCGCATCCATCTGCTGTTGCAAGTCAAACAGAACTTGCCAAACTTTAGACTGCCGCTGCGATTTGAGTTTGCGGTAGCGCCCCAACGAGGCGAGTGCATAACGCAACCCGTCTATGGGTGCTTTTATATCGGTACTGATGATCGCAAGCCTCAAGTACAGATCCGCACTCAGAGAAAGATCTTCTTTGGGCACCTGCTCCAAGCATCGACTGAAAATCTTTCGTGCACCCAAAAAGTCACCCTTTTGATGCTGTACGAGTCCAAGATGAAAGGTGGTCTTATAAATACCGTCTTGATCCTTGAGCTCTTCAAACATATCTCGCGAACGACGAAACAGGATGCCCGCTGTCTCTACGTCCGTATTTTTCAGAGCCAAAAGACCGAGCAGCAACTGGGCTTCTGCTATTAATTCGCGTAGCCAATGCGATTTGGCTAACTCTAACGTTTTCGAACACCAAGCATAGGATTCGTCTAGTTCACCGCGAAAGTATAAAAGTTGCGCGATTTCCATGCATAGATGGGCAGAGCGACGCATGTCTTCGGTTCGAACAAAGGTGTATAATTTCTTATACCACCGCCAAGCATCGTGGAGATCGTCTCTATCCTTTGCCAAGAGAGCCAAACGCTCAAAACACAAGCACTGTGTTTCAAGATTCGAAAGGGCGGAGGCTTCCGCAGCTGCTTTTTGGTATAGCTGCTCCGCCAATTTAAAGTTTCCTGCATTCTGCTCCAATACCGCTGTATCATAAAGGGAGCTCATTTATCCGCCCATCGCAATAATTCTTTAAACAAGATATCACTTAATAGTTCAGGATGCCATTGAACACCGACACAGAAAGTATCTTCTTCCAATTCAATCGCTTCAATGACTCCATCGGGTGCATAACCAGCAACCCGATACGAATCGCAAGGACGAACCGCTTGGTGAT
>JAYYRF010000637.1:0-3158 GCA_036127535.1 Myxococcota bacterium
AAATAACAAACGCGTGTTTTTTGCCACTGCTCGAACAACCCAACAGCTTATGGCAGAGCAAACTGTCGAAAAGATGGCCAAAATGGGGCTTCCGATCCGAGCCGTCTCGATCCGAGCGAAGGAAAAGATCTGCTTGAATGAGCAAGTGAATTGCAGTCCCGAGTATTGTCCCTATGCAGCGGGTTATTACGATAAACTCCAAGAGAGAGACCTCTTACAGGTTGGTTGGCGTTTTGGCGAGAGTTCAGGTGACTTGTGGCCGGATAAAATTATTGTAATTGCGGAAGAAAACTACGTTTGTCCTTACGCCTACAGTTTAGACATGGCCTCTTTGGCAGATTTAATCATTGGTGACTACAATTATCTCTTCGATCCCCAAGTTCGTTTAAACCTAATTTCGTCACAAGCAGCGGATTGGATTATCGTTCTCGATGAGGCGCACAATCTCCCTGAGCGAGCGATGGGGTATGGATCTCCCAAAATACCCTTGAAGCCCGTTTGGAATGCGTTATGCAGAGCCGAATCCAAAGCACCTAAGTTTGCCCCTCCGATGAGAAGATTATACCAAGTCTTGGCGGAAACACTGTCGGGCCGCAGGGAGAGAGAATGGTATTCACCGCTGGATGATTTTGATAAAGATCTCTTTAAAGAGTTGGTCTCAGAAGTTGAAGGATTGGCAATCGACTACGCGCTGCAGCAATTAAGCGATCCGTTGTTTACAGAAGGGGAGGAAGACGACTGGTTACAAAGCGCATATCGACTATTCCGATTTCAAACGATGTTGTCAGCGGCGGGTGACGAAACGCTCATTCTTTGGAAGAAAGGTTTTCGAGATCGTAATTTGCGGTCCACATCTCGCTCTTTGTTTGAAGTGCGATATGAGCCAAGAGACGATGCCACAGAGGTTTCTCTTCTCAATCGTGATCCCGCGGTGTTGCTTAAACCGGTCTTTTCAAAATTTGCCGCCGCAATTATTATGTCCGCTACGCTGGAGCCAATGAATTATTATCAAGACATGCTCGGACTCGAAGAGTCGCACACATCACAGATTCGATACCTCTCTACGTTCCCACCTGAAAACAGTGCTGCTTATATTGTCTCCCACGTTTCTACGGCGTATCGGGATAGGGAAAGAGACAAAGAGAGGAGCGCACAGTTACTTTCGGAGATCATTTTGAATACACCGGGAAATATAGCTCTTTATTTCCCAAGTTTTGCATTCCTCAAACGTTTATTCGACGAAATAGATTTCGGAGACCGCACGGTTTTGGTACAACATAAATCCATGAGGGAGCACGAGCGTCAAAAGATGATATCGACCATGATGGAGGGAAAGGGACATGTCCTTTGTGCCGTAATGGGAGGGATCTTTGCCGAAGGGGTTGATCTGCCCGGGGAAGCATTAATTTGTGCGGTTATGGTTGGTCCTGCACTTCCACAAGCCTCTTTGGCCCGTCGGTTACTCCAAGAATGGAATCAACGTAAGTATGGAAAGGGTTTTGAATACGCATGGATTGTTCCCGGAATGGCTCGCGTTTCGCAGGCGGCTGGACGCGTGATCCGTAATCCAAATGATCGAGGTACCGTCATCTTACTCGGGAGGCGGTTCTTACAAAATAGTTTTCAAAAGTTTCTTCCGATGGAACTGGAGACACAAACGGTTAAGGAAATTGGAGTAGAACTTCGTAGTTTTTGGGGGGAGAATGATTGCAGTTGAAGAGCAACTCTCTATACGTAAGCCTTTGCAAGATATTGAGGGGGTCTTGGTTCGATTGGCAATGGCGCACCCGGTTGAGATGACGGAACCGATCCTTGACGATTTGCGATATATTGTATCCTTCGCCCGAATGACAACGGTTCGAAATTCTGACGGTGTAGACATCTATGTTGCAGATGCCCTTACCTTACATCGCAAATGGATACAAGACTTTCTCAACCGCCTTTTGGATTCCAAATCTTCTTTGGATGTTTTATCCCATCTTCCGAAGCTTCGTGAAGAGACCCGGGTGATGCGACGAAAAATTTTACATCATTTTCCCTTAGACCGGGATTCTTTGGAAGCAGAAGTGTGCGAACGCCAATTGGTATTGGTGCTCGGTGGCGGTGGAGGGGGTGGTTATGGATATACCGGAGCACTAAACCTACTCAACCGCTACAAACTACAGCCTTCCTTGTTGGCTGGTACCTCTATCGGTGCGTTGGTAGGAATGTTTCGAGCGAGAAACTATATCTATGATCCATTACCGATGTACGAAGCGGCAAAGCAGTTACAATGGAACACAGTGTTTCGCGTGCTCGAAATGAAGAGCCGCTATGGTATACCCGCTACCTTGAGACTATATTTGCGCCACAGCCTTGGCAGTATGTTCCAATATGAGGACGGTTCGTTTATGCGTTTCTCCACCGCTGAAATTCCGCTTTTGGTTGTGACAACCGGCATTACAATGGATGCCTTTAAGCACGATTTGTCCTACTACGAACACTTTATGGACGATGCATTGTTAGAAGGGGAACGTCTTCGCGTTTCCCGTATTCGTCGCGTGACACGAATCTTCAGTATTATTCAAGAGTTTTTATCCAATCGGGAAGCGTTAAAAGAGGTTGTTTTTGGACTGGATCCATTGACCATGGAGGCGGATGTTTTGGACGCCGCCGGTTTTTCTGCCGCTGTTCCGGGGCTCATTCATTATGATATTATTCGTGACTCACCAAAGATGCATCGTCTACTCGAGGCTTTATATGCCGAATATGGGATCACAAGACTTGGAGAGGGGGGGCTGGTCAATAATGTTCCTTCCAGGCCTGCGTATCAGGCTGTCATGCAGGGTAGAATCACTCGAAGAAATCCATTTGTTCTCTCTATGGATTGTTTTTCACCCCAAACGAGAAGCTTGTTATGGTATCCGATTCAACAATTGGTACAGTTTAATGTCCGACAAAATTTACCGTACTCCTCCTTGTACTTTGCCTTGAACAAAAGACTAAAAGCGATCAATGTCGTTCCCAGCGTCGATCAAATTTCAAAGGCGATCGAGTGGACTATCTCGGAGTTTGAGCCCCACATGCCATATATATCTAGGATGTGTAAACAAACGTCGGTTCTTAGCGAACAATAGCTCAATATCAATCCCGCTTGATAAATCTCGCATAACCCATCA
>JAYYRF010000638.1:0-5659 GCA_036127535.1 Myxococcota bacterium
TTACTTCTGTTCGTTTTATTTTGTCGATAATAACGCTGGGCCTCCGGCAACCACTCCTTGAGTTTTTTGATCCGCGTCGCATCGCTTGGATGGGTAGAAAGCAACTCAGGCGGCTTCGCACCTCCCTCCTTTGACATACGCGTCCAAAATCGAGGTGCCTCTCTGGGGTCGTATCCGGCCTTCGCCATCAAAATCAATCCGATACGATCCGCTTCCGACTCGTTTCCTCGACTCCAGGGCAAGATCGCTCCAACCGTAGCCCCAATCCCAAATAAAGACAGAGCGAGTTGTCGATCTTCTTGGCTACCATTGCTTAAGCCGACCGATAAGAGTTCACCGATCAAAGCCAGCCCCATTCCCTGGCTCACGCGCTCTGCTCCATGATGAGCGACAGCATGTGCCACTTCATGCCCCATAACCACGGCAATACCATCTTTGCTTTTACAAATCGGCATAATTCCTTCCCAAAAGGCAACCTTTCCCCCCGGAAGGGCAAACGCATTGACATCTGAGCCTTCAAGAAGGTTGAATTCCCAAGCGAATTTTCGTTCGTTGGCCACTCTTTTAATATTACGTCCCACCTCTTTTAGATCTGCCTCCCAGCGTTTATTTTTTGACTTGGGATGCTGGCGCAAAATATCGCGGTATGCTTCTGCACCAAGCTGCAGCTCTTGCTGTGAAGAGAGAAGGTTAAACTGTTTCCGATTTGTATAGGGTACGGTTGCGCAAGCAACCGTAAATAAAAGAAAAGGCACAAGACAACGCATCATATTTCACTCCATATACTCGTATTAACCATTAATGAATCGAGTCCATTCCAGACAGAGGAATACCAAAGGCATCGAAGATCGCTTGTCGTTCCAGTATGTTTTCAATGAACTGAATCGCGACATCTTCTTTATCGTGAAATAGACCCGCTATAATCGTTTGGATAACCTGTTGCTCCTCCCACTTCACTTCACCATTAAATGTGCAATTGAGAGCGAGAAACTCGAGAAGCAAGAGTTTGTCTTCGATCGGATGAGTGCGAACTTGCCGGATGGCGCGTTGGAGTGGCATGGGGTTTTGCATGGCAAGCGTGACCTCTTCTTCGGTAAACCATCGCTCTTTATATGCCACGCGAACATGTTGATAGATGTTCGCGATTTCGTCGGGAAGAAGAATGGTATCTGCATTTGCAAGATGAAACAACAACGATACTTCTCCATGCATGGATAAACGATAGCTATCCTCCATGTATCCCCCTCTTTGGAGGTTCCATTTTACCACAAATGTATCAAAACAGATCCATCATTTCGATGAAATTTGAACAGCGACCCCACCGACGATGCCACCAAGCCATCTTTCTTTCATGGCCGCTTGGATTTGTTCAATCGGATATACCTTTGCACAATAGGGGGATATTTTTTTCTCCGCCACCCACATCATGAGATCGCGCTGGCGCTGCTCGCGTATGCGCGGATCTTTTTGTGCGCTAATGACAGCAGGACATCCAATGGCTTTTAGCCCTTTCATCAAGATCAAATTGCTCGGAATCATATTGCTCCGCTGCTGCTTCTTGGCGATAAACGGTGTCGATGCCCAACCGATAACAAGATATCGGCCGCCAAAGCGAAGACTTCTCAACGACTCTACAATGACACCTCCTGCCACGCCGTCGTAGACGACATCCACCCCTCTTCCTTGGTTGATCGTTCGAACGCGTTCTCGAAACCGATACTGTTCTCCTTCTTTTTCCAATACGACAATATCATCGGCTCCGTGTTCTTGAACGATGTGTAATTTGTGTTCGTGGCGACCGGTCGCGATAACGTGTGCACCGATCGCCTTGGCAATTTGAACAGCCGCGAGTCCCGTGCCGCCGGAAGCACCGTGTATGAGTACCGTTTCGCCTCTTTGGAGACCTCCACAGTGAACCAGTGCGTGGTATGCGGTTTCATAATTACCCAAAAAGTTGCAGGCCTGCGCAAAACTGAAATGCGGTGGGACGGTATGAACCGCTTCAACTGGTGCGAGGGCATAGGAGGCAAAACCACCGTACTGTTGATACGATCCTGACGTACGCGGTCCGGTTGAGAAACAGTCGACGAATACCCGATCTCCAATCTGCAAACCACTTTGCTTCGCTTTGGAACCGATCTCCAAAATCGTACCGCTGTATTCTAAACCCGGCGTGTAGGGAAGTCTTGGCCGATGTTGGTACACACCGCACATCATCATAATGTCGACCCAAGAGATGGCACTGCACGCAACCTGAATTAAGACATCGTCCTCTGTCGATAAACGCGGCTTGACCATGGGAACCAACTTTAAGTGATTTTCGATGGACTGAATCGGGTCATCTCCAATTGCAATTACGTTGGCTTGTATCGACATAATCATTCACCGTATGCTTGAATCGAGCCCTAAAGATCCCGCTTCAAACTATTGACATACCCCATTTGTTTGTTTTGGAAATCTACAGACCTTTTCTTGACATTTTCGTAACAAAATGTATAGTAAATTCACCACATTTGGAAGGAGACCCAATGATTTCAAGTTCATTATTACTATTTAGTTTTTTAATTGCTTGTGGAGAAAGCGAAAAAGATGATGCGGAAGACACTTCCGTCACCGAGGAAGTAGACGCAGACGGTGATGGCGTTACGGCAGATGAAGACTGTGACGACGAAAACGCAGATGCTTTCCCCGGCAACGAAGAGGTTTGCGACGAAATCGACAACGATTGCGATGGTGAAATTGACAACGAAGCATCCGATGCGCTTACTTGGTACGAGGATGCCGATGCGGATAGTTATGGAGACGCAGAAGTAACCATGGAGGCTTGTACCGCACCAGAAGGTTACACCGACAACATGGATGACTGCGATGATAGCAGCGACCAAGCGTATCCCGGCGGTACGGAAATCTGCGACGATTTAGACAACGATTGCGACGGTGAAATCGATAACGAGGCATCCGACATGCTGACTTGGTATGAAGATGCTGACGAAGACGGGTTGGGTGACGCACTGGTGTCCATGGATTCTTGCACCGCACCAGAAGGTTACACTGACAACATGGACGATTGCGATGACACCGATGCAGAAATCGGAGCCACCGATGCCGATGAAGACGGTATTCTGGAGTGTCAAGGAGACTGCGACGACAGCGATGCAGAAGTCGGAGCCACCGATGCCGATGAAGATGGATTTATCTCCTGTATAGATGACTGCGACGACAACGATGCCAACACGTTCCCCGGAGCGGCGGATCTCGACTCCGAGTTCGATTGCATGCGAGACGCAGATGACGACGGCTATGGTGATACCACGATCCAAAACTGCTGGAAAGTTGAAATGTTTGACTCTTGGGGCGACAGTTGGAACTCCAGCGCGCACGTTTTGGCAGATGGTGTCATGTATGCACCGACCTCAGCGGACGACTGTGTCGATGCAACCGTATGCGATCCAGAGGGAGGAAACAGCGGTAATCCAGAAGGCTATCTCGCCGTTGAAGTATGCTCGTCCACAGAAGCCGTTGATATTCACTACATTGCTGGCAGCAGCTTCAACTCTGAGAACTCGATTCGTCTCACCGACGCAAACGGCAACGTTTGGGAATTCGGAGAAAAGTTTGGTCAAGTCGCTATTGAAGAAGACACGCTTTTGGCAACAGTCGAAATAAGCGACGTTGTACGCGGTACGGATTGTGATGACGCAGACGCAAACATCATGTCCGGCGACGCAGACGGTGACGGATATGATGCTTGTAACGAAGAAGACCCCTACGACTGCAACGACGAGGACGCAGCCGTGAATCCTGGTATTGACGAAGATGCAGACGGGTTCAACCTCTGCTTGGATTGTAACGACACGGACGATACCATCAACCCGGACGCGACTGAGGTCTACTACGACGGCGTCGATCAAAACTGTGATGGATGGAGTGACTACGACTGGGATATGGACGGTTATGAAGCAGCCACTTACGAGGACGCAAGCGGAACCGTCGTAGAACACGGCGGCGCAGACTGCGACGACCAAGAGGCCGCATACACGCCGCTTCTTATGGAAGATGCGACCGAAACCAACTGCTACTATGATGGTGACGGTGACGGATATGGCGATTCGACACTGTCAGACGATGAAATTGCGTTTGGTCTTACCGCAGGTACCGACTGCTATGACTCCTCTTCCACAACCTATCCGGGAGCGGCATTCAACGACTCCACCACCGACTGTATGCAAGACTACGACGGCGATGGATACGGTAACGAGAACCCATACTCTTGGTACAATGCGATTCCCGGCACAGACTGTTATGACTCCAACGACACCGTTTATCCCGGTGCGGCCTATCTCGAGGCAGTAGACTCTGACGGCGACGGTGTCAATGACTGTACAATGGACGAGGACGGTGACGGATACGGTAATTCCGATACGCCTTCATACTACTACGCGGTAGACGGTTCAGACTGTGACGATGAAGACGCCGCGGTAAACCCAACCGTCGACGGTGACGGTGACGGTAGTTCCGTATGCGACGACTGCGATGATGCAGATATCACCATCGGATCGGCTTCCTTGACAGGTTACACCGACTACGATGGCGACGGATTCGGTGTCGGCGACATGATGATGTTGTGCGATTTGGACGAGGACGGTGATGGTGTAGCTGATTATGCCGATAATGGCGACGATTGCTACGACTACAACGACGCCGTCTATCCCGGTGCGGCCTATCTCGAGGCAGTAGACTCTGACGGCGACGGTGTCAATGACTGTACAATGGACGACGACGGTGACGGATATGGTGATATGAGCCCATCGTCTTGGTACTATGCAGAACCCGGAACCGATTGTGACGACGACGATTCCTCAACCTACCCTGGTGCAGCGTATAACGAAATCTCTCCGCTTAACCAAGAGTGCCTCACCGATGCAGACGGCGACGGGTTCGCGCCCAACGTTGCTGGACTCTACGAAACAACGTGGGACAAAACAGCCGACGGATGTATGACTATATCCGTCGAAGACTCGTGGGGAGATGGATGCTCCGGTGCGGTAGACTTGTACGTAGACGGGGCATACTATAATAGCTATGCAGGCCCAAGTTATGGATATACAGAAACTTATGACGAATGCGATGCCAGCGGCGCCCTTGCAATCGGGTGGACGGAACCATCATCATACAACTCTGAATGCTCCTTTACCATTTCCGATGCTGCTGGTAACGAATTGTACAGCAGTGGGCTCGCGCCCGTCGGTACTGTACCTGGCGGCGGAACCGATTCTGACGACACGGATGCCAGTATACAGTAGTCCATACATCCATTTGGATTGAAACTGATCATAGGGGGCTTTTGCCCCCTTTTTTTTTGTATCCTTGATTTTCACTTGTCGAAGGGATAAATATTAACCTATACTGGTACGAATTACTTTTTCTGTAACTTTTTCTAATTCCGTTTGTTGTAATGTTTTTTTCTTTAATCTTGGTTTCTTTCTTTGCGTGCAACGTAGAGAAAAAAGAAAACTTTCCTGCAGATTCAGGAATCAAAGAACCGAGCACGGAACCGACCTGGACGGGTGAGTTTCTTCTCGTGCATGAGGAAGCCAACACGGTCACGCAGGAGTATACAACGGTGTACGGGGTTTTTGTAGATTCACAAACCCCATAT
>JAYYRF010000639.1:0-10821 GCA_036127535.1 Myxococcota bacterium
GTCTGTGAAAGGTGCAACTCGTGATTCTCTTCTTGCTGGTGATAGCCCAGGTTGGTACGGAAGAAAATACAGCCGGATAGAAGAAGTAAGAGCATGGTGAGAAGCGATTTCGGTGAGCAGACTAGACGAGGAACGGGGCATATAAGATAGAGGAAGAGCTATTCAAAAACTTTCTCTGCGGCTTTGAGTACACCATTTTCAATGGTATGGCTGGAACCATCACTCCCAAGGGTTGTCATTGAAAAGCATGCTGATAAAAGAACACCGTTAAACGATTCCAGAGTCAGGATTCCCGGGCTATCCTCTTGTGGCGTCGCAGAGATTGTACCCGCGTATTGGGGATAGAAACTCGCAGTACCTTGCTCAGGGATACCCAAAGAGAAGTAGTGGGGATAGGTATCTTCGGGGAGTTCGAGAATGGGTACTCCTTCTTCTGAAGCGCTTAGTCGCAGTGTCAGGCTGGAACCGTCCGGGCTTTGGTTAACCATATTGACCTGCAGAGTGGATCCCGTTTGCAGCCATGTAGCCTCTAACGTTTGTTGCTGACCGTTGTACGTAAAGAGGCCGGTACCGGAGTCCAATGTTGTGAAATCGGTACAAGGAGCACTTTCCGTTTGGCAACCGTACAGCGAAAGGAACAGCAACATCATGATGAATCCTTGTCGCTTTGGAGAGGTCGCAGCAGTCGGAAGCCAGTGCGATCGTACCGGTCGTTGGGGTCATCAAAAAGTCGGTTGGACGACCGGCAGTGGCGAGAGTCGCGACTCCAGCAGCCTCCACGAACGACTTGGTATACGCCTTGGATTCGGTCTCCCCCGATCCAATCACGGACATTTCCCGCCATACCGCGTACACCGTAGGGGCTCTCGTCCAACGGGAAGGAGTGGATCGAGGTAGGGGTTGCCTCCGGATAGCTGAGCTCCATCGAACAAAAGGAAGGATCGAAGCCATCTCCCCACGGATACCATCGACCATCTGTTCCCTTGGCTGCTTTTTCCCACTCTTTATCGAAGGGAAGCCTCCACGGTCGTTGCTCTTGCTCGGCACGCCAGTGTGCATACGCGTTACACGCATTCCATGTAAGCATAAAAACCGGCCAGTCGGCTTTCCAGGTTACTTTCGCATCGGTTTCGGGCAAGAAGAAGTGGTCGGTAAAGTGATAGGCGAGTGTCTGCGGGCTTGAGCCACCGAGCAGGCGAGGCGCCAGCCGATGCGCCATTTCTGTCTGACCGCCTTTGTGTAGAAAGTTTAAAAAGAGAATAAACTCCGCGTTGGTGACCGGAAAGCGTCGAATGATAAATCCGTCCATCCACACTCTTTCTTTCGTAAGCGCGTGGTAAGCTTTGTTGTCTCCTCCACAGAGAAAGTATCCTTGGGGCACATACACTTCGTTTTCATCCAGGTCTGCATTGCGGATGAGAGGGATGGGGGAGGTATCGGAGGCTTCAGGTGGAATTCCATCCCAATGTTCGAGGCGATTGAGGCGAATGGGGTATAGAACATCTCGATAGCCTTCTTTGCAAATACGCAATCGGTATGAGCCCATGGGAAGAGGGACTTTATCGAGCGGTGTTTTGCCGAGGAATTGTTTGTTGGTGAGCACCTGGCGGCGTCGAGAAGACTTGTAAGTTTCGATAAACACAGAGGCATTGGGCGGATCGGTATGCAAGGTGAGTCCACCCAGTCCTTTGAGATACTGAATGTGCTCATGGCGATGAACGTGATTACCGGGCAACGAGTCGATGTGGTGACGCAGAAGGGTTTCGAGTTGTACGGCTGCGGACGCGTCTCGTTTCTTTTCCGCTTCGATGTGTTCTTTTTTGAACTGCCAGATTAAGGAGTTGTGGGCCTCGGCCAGTTCAGAGTAGTGGCTCAAGGATGCATAGAGGAGGGTTTGGTTCTCGACTTTTTTGAGTTCAGCCTCGAGGGCGAGCGTTTGCGATTGTTCTTCTTGTTCCCATGCCGTCCACTTCTGCTCTTCGGGATCCCACGAGGCCAAGTCTTGAAGGGTCGCTTCAGACTGCTCTTTTAGGACTTTAGAGCGTTGTTGTAGGCGCTGGCTTTGTATCTTTGCCCGGTGCGCTTTATCGAGAATCTGAAGCGCCTGGTCCCTCTTTTGGGCTCCATCCAAGAAGTCTCGAATGTAATCGGCCAGTGTCGTTGCGCTCTGAAAGCGATCGTTCGGATCCGTTTGCATGCAGCGAACACAGGCTTGGTACAATTCGGGCGGAATCTCGTTTTGATAGGAGCTTAGGAGGGTTTGGGTGTCTAACAGAACTTCGTTGCTGCTGATGCGAGTGGTGTCACGTGAATGATAGGGTCTTTTGCCGTCTTGGGGAGTCTTACCCGTTAGAATTTCGAAAAGAATGGTTCCCAAAGTGTAAATGTCACTTCTTTGATCGAGTTCGTTGGTTCGCCCGGCCGCTTGTTCTGGCGACATATAGGCAGGTGTACCGGTGACTTGACCGATCTTCGTGTGAAAAGAGCCGCTCACACGCGTGATCTCTTGATTGGGCAGGGCTCGTTCGGTTTTGTTTAAAATTTTAGCAATGCCCCAATCGACGACCAATACCTCACCGTGCGCCCCGATCATGATGTTTTCTGGCTTTAGGTCACGATGAATAATCCCACTTTCGTGGGCATAAGACATGGTCTCGCACACTTTGTGGAAAATATTGAGTAAACGGCGCAACATGGGAGGTGCCTTCTCCTCTTGTGTTTCCCGAATCGTGTGGTACTTCTGAAGAAGATTGCTGAACTCTACACCTTTGATTTCGATCATCGTGAAAAACAAGCGGCCGTCCGGAAGAGTACCCCGATCAAATACGGGTACAATACCCGGATGCTGGAGTTGCGCGACGATTTGAGCCTCTTCCATAAATCGGGCGACACCGGAGGAAAAGCGCTGAATCTCAGGGTGGATAATTTTCATCGCCAAGATGCGATTGAAGAGTAAGTCTTTGACTTTGCGAACTTCCCCCATACCGCCAACGCCCAGGAGTCCCAAATCTTCGTAACGAGATTCGTAGCTTTCCTCTGACTCTTGTACAAACCAACTTTCTTCTTCGTCATCTAAAAATAGGGTTTGCGAAGTACTTTGCGTTGGCGAGCTGCTTTGGGTGTTTGTTTGGGTCGGGCCTGCGCTGCTTTGCAGCGTAAAAAAATCTTGGATTTCTCGTTGAATCTCTTCCGATACATTGTATTTTTGCAGGATTTTTTGAAGGCTTTCGTAATTCATGTTTTGGAATCCAAAAAAAGGCAACCAAAAAGAAAGTATAGAAATTTTGTGATGATTGCAATTGCTTGTCTTTGTCTTTTGCTCAAGATATGATCAAAAGTGTCTTCTATCCTCTATAAGCTCTGAGTATACAAGGACGCAAAGCCTTCGATATGGATTAAGTGTAAAATAAAGTCATATCCAAATCTTAGTGCTAAGGAGATCATGTTGAGCACGGTAGACGGAAATCAAATTATTGCTGTTTTAGAGGATTGGGGGAGTGGATTTCTCTCACATCCCGCAAACGGATCTCTTCGCCAAACGCTGCAAAGTACACCAAATCCGGCGGTTCTTTTCTACCGCACCTTGTTGTGTGTCTTTTATCGAATTCTTCACTTGTCTATGAAAGAAAGTATACCAAACCAACAATGGGTGTATTTCCAAAAGAGATTTGCCCTGGAGGAAGAAAGGGAGAAAAGTTGTATTGGTCTGTGGTCTTCGCAGCGATGTGAGATTTTGAGTCAGGCGTCGCTTTTCTCCTTTGATACCTCTGTTTGGCGGAGCAACCCGCGCGTGACCTGGAAGGAGAGTTTGGGGGGGCTGCACGAAATCCTATTGTCTTTTTCTCCTCAGATCTGCTGGGAACAAAGGCGTCTGGTCTTTACTCAGCCCAAAAAAAATTATCGTAAACGTACAGGGGCATACTATACGCCTCCGAGGGTGGTACAATCTATTCTACAGTCGATGCATCGACACACTTCTTTGGATGTGTTGAAAAAAGAAGAGATCCGCATTTGTGATCCCGCGTGTGGTTGCGGAAACTTTTTGATTGCTGGTGCGCACTATTGGGCAAAAGCGACGGCAGAGGCAACCGGGGAAGCGTATCGAGAGCATCTCCGCGATTGGCTTCAAAATCGGGTCTACGGTATCGAACTCGATGCCTTGAGCGTGGAGGTTTGCAAACTCTTGCTTTGGCTTGAACTGGGAGACAAGACGGTTGCACTCTCTCACTGGGATACGAAAATTCTGAACGGAGATGCGCTTTGGGGCGGTGTCAGAGAAAAGAAAGGGGGCGTATGTTGGGGAGAGCGTTTTCGTGCGGTCTTCCCAATCGGATTTGATTTTGTAATTGGAAATCCACCGTGGGTCAGTTTTTCCGGACGCCAAGCGGAGGTGCTGGAGGAACAACAAGCACAATTCTTTTCGGCACACTACGAGAGTTTTGCCGGCTGGAAGGCTCTTCACTCTTTATTTGTGGAACGATCGATGGATTTCATGGCACCCCAAGGGATTCTCGGTTTGGTCTTACCGGCGCAAATGGTGGACTTGAAGGGCTATGCTCCACTGCGGGCGTGGGTCAGACGGGAAGGGGCTGTACAGGAGCCGTTACCGTATTTCGGTGAGAAAGCCTTCGCGGGGGTGACACAACCCTCCTTTGGTCTGATTGTTCGCAAGGAGAAGCAACAGAAGGCATCGAACCACCCTTTTTTAATGGAAGTCTCCCCCGCGTTCTCCGATCGGGAGAGGGTATGGGAGCGCTTGGATGAGTGTAACAAGCCGCCGGCGGACTGTTTTCGAGATTTGGGTCTACATACCGGTAATTGCGCAAAAAAAATCATACACAAGGAAGCGAGAGAAGGAGCCATACCCATTTACGAAGGAAAAGATGTATCTCCCTTTCAGCTTCGTGCACCGAGGAAGTGGTTTTTGACTTCGTATCATCCGACGGAAGGAGAATACTATCGCGACGGGGTTCTCCATCGTTATGAAACGGTCGCGATTTTAATCCGTCAAACGGCATCCAGACCCATTGCAGCCATGCACAATCCAAAATATCCGTTTCGCAATTCGATTTTGGGCTGCTTCGGCATAGAAGGAGTAGATGACTTTATTGTTTTGTGTTGGTTAAACTCAACGGTCGTCGCGTGGTTTCACCAACAACAAAACCGAGAGGCAAAGCAACAGGCATTTCCCCAACTCAAGATTCGCCACCTGCGTAATTTACCACTTCCCAAGTGGAACCAAGCCTTGTGTGAAGAGATGATGGGCTGGGCACATCGAATAGATGCCGAATCCGTGCAACACCTCGACAGATTGATGAGCCATCAATTTGGTTTAACCGATAGGGAACACAGAACGCTCGTGCAACATTTGCAGAGTGGAAGCCTAAGGAAGAAGAATGAAGATTCAAAAAGTAGATAGTACACAGTTGCTCCGTCTTTTTACAGATCATTGGGCGCCCAAAATCATTGCAGAACTGAACGATTACCAAATTAAACTGGTCAAAATACAGGGAGATTTCGTTTGGCATGCGCACGAGGATACCGACGAGCTTTTTTTCGTTTTAGAAGGAGAGATGGGCATCGAATTGAAGGAGAAAACCCTTTTTCTTTCCAAAGGAGAAATGGTTGTCGTACCGAAAGGCGTACTACACAAGCCCTTCGCAAGAGAGGAATGCCATGTAATGTTGATAGAGCCACGGGGAGTGGTCAATACCGGTAAAGCTGGTGGGGACAAAACCGCTGCGCAAGACGTTTGGATTACTCCACCGTGAAGGTTCCCTCCCATAAATCGTTACCACCATTGAAATTTTCCAAGGAGAGAAAGAAGTGATGGTTTCCGGCCGGTGTCTCCGGCGGAATATCGATGGCGACTTGAAGCGATCCGGAGATCTCTTCTGTGTATAAAGAGTCAGACTCCTCTCGGTTGATCTCTCCGACGGTCGCGAAGGGGTAAAAGAGGGCACCTTCGTTTTCCTTATCATCGGATTCAGTGTCGTCGTCCTCCGTTGTAGCATTGGGAAACCGTTCATATGCGAATTGTAGGTACAGTGTTTCTCCCGCAGCGACGCTTCTCGGACCGGTCTCCGATTCCAAGAACTGCAAGGTTGGATTGAAAACCCGCTCTTCGCTCACGGCGGTATTGAGAATCAAGGAGCGGTAGGCAAGACTGGTTCCCTCCATGGGTAGGGTTTCCATGAGCTGGAATGGTTGGGAGAGAGCTTCGATATCGTAGGTTCCGTTTTGCGCATCTTCTAAGGAGGGACAAACCCCAGGAGCGCATGTAAATGCCCAAATGTTCGCCAACGTGAAGGGAAGGAAGTCCGGAGGTAAAGTGCCGAGCACTTCACCGAGGGCTTGTGGAACGCTAATACTGAAATTCACCGTGCCTTGACGCAGGGGTTGCAATTGGAACCAAGATGCAGGAGAATTTTCAAAAATGGACGCTTCCAAACATCCCTCACCGATATCGAAGCACGTCCACAGCATAATATTACCGCCCTGCGTGAGGGGATCGGTGGTGAGAAGATTGATCGAGACTTCTGATGTATTGATGGTTGAGTCGTTGGATACGATGATTTCCGCGGGATCGGATTGGATGGCCAGAATCCGAAGCTCGTCCATTAAAAAACTCGATTTTCCTTGGTTGCAGGCAAGAGCGAGCCAAAGCATTAGTATTCTCCTTTGAGACCGATGATCGGAAAGAGTGGAAGTCCTTGAATGGGTTCTTCCGCAGTGTAGTCGTATGACCATTGCATGACTTCCACATTGGTCGCATTGGTAATGTTTTGGATATCGATGTAAACATTAAAGGTCCAACGATTGAACACGAATTCTTTGTCGTACCGCACATCGAGAGACAGAAAGGCGGGCAAACGACCGGAGTCTCGCTCTCCATAGACCGGACGGAAGCGATGGTTGCTCAGGTTGTACACGCGATTGACCACGGGGGTATAGGGATTGCCGGCACCATAGCGCAAACGGGCGCCCAACCGAACATTCTTGGGGAACTGACGAGAGAGGATGGCATTGATGATGTAGGGCTGGTCGTAGCGAAAGAGGCGTTCTTCGTCGCGGCGATTGAACCGCGTCGAGCGTGAGAAAGTAGCCGACAGTAGGCCGATTGTATTTTCTCCACGGTACTGAACCTGGGTTTCGAGACCGTAGACGCGACCGTATCCGGTATTGTCATACTCCCCGGGATCGGAATCAAAGGGGTCATCGCTGGACGGCGGATTGCGAACCAAGTCTTTGAGGTCAGAGTAAAAAGCCGTCACGTCGAGCCGAACGTTCGAAGGGAGGGTTTTGTTCCAGCCGACCGTATACTGAATCGATTTTTCCGCGGCCAGATCGGGGGTGCCACCGCTGGATTCCGATAGCTGATCCAAGGCGGGGAATTGAGCGAAAATACCGGCGCCGGCCCGAAACGTACCGAGGTCTTCCGACAGCCAGCGCAGTGCGACGCGCGGTTCAAAGGTCGGGATGAGAACGTCTCCGGCGTCCATGGTAAAGAGTTCTCCGCGCAGTCCGGTTATCAATTGCAGAGATTGGAATTGAGCGGTGTTTTCGGCGTAGAGAGCCGGTGAAAGAACGAGGAAGTCGTACTCTTGAATGAATTCTGGGTCGAAGCTGGAAAAGTCGAGGGTGAAGTCCTCTTTGGAGGTGTAAAAGTCCAGGCCGAAGCGCCAGCCGACGGGGGTTTCAGAGCTCACCTCCCGAAAGACCTCTTGTCGGAGTTGTGTCGATAGGGCTCGGTAGGACAATTCATTTTCACCGAGGAGCTCAAAGGTTAAATTTTGCGGTCCGGTCAAAAGGGAGAGTTGATTTTTCCAGCCGTTTCCGAGGTCTTTTTTCCAATTAAAGCGAATTTTCTGAAAAGCTGTCACATAGGACAAGACGGTATCATCGGTGGAGGGGGGAGAAGTGGTGTCTGGTTCTGCGTTTTCTGTGCCGTCTTCCGGTGCACCCAATATGGAGAACCGATCGTCGGATACCATCAAAAAAGCATCAAAGGTACCGTATTGCGGGCTTTTGTGGAGATAGCGTACTTGGAAGTCGTAGTAACGAGGAGCCCGAACGTTGATATTAAAGTCTTGCAAGACCGGATTGAGGATTACATCTGCGTAGGAGCGACGTCCACTAATGCTGAAGGCACCCTCGGAGCCGACTTTCTTCTCGATAAAGAGGGTAGAGTGAAAAAGGTCGGCGGATAAATATCCGCGATCGCGTTCGGGGACGAGTTCTTTGGTGCGCATATCGACAACGCCACCGAGTTGCCTTCCGTATCGAACCCCGTAATTGCCGGGTAGATAGGCGACTTCGGAGATGCTATCGGAGTTAATAACAGTTGTCAGTCCTCCAAAATGAAAGATAATGGGGATCTGCATACCGTCGATTTGGTAGCTCGAATTGTCAGGCGCCAGGCCGCGGATGATCAAACCACCAAAACCAAAGGGAGAGCGGGCGACGCCCGGAAGGTTTTGAATGGCTTTGACAACGTCACCATTGGCCCCGGGTAGAAAGCGAATTTCATCTCGACTGAGCGAGCGTACGGTCAGTTCAGCTGTCGCCTGCTCTTCTTCGACCACCATGGTCAAATCCGCAGCTTGGCTTTGGGCTTTGTCGCGAATGAGATATAGATTGAGTTCTGCGATTTGACCGGATTGCACCCGGACCGTTTGGGTCTTCGGAATCAGTCCGCCACCACCCGCGCGAATGATCCATTCTCCGTCTTCGAGACCACTAAAACGAAATAAGCCGTTTTCATCGGTGATCGCCGTGCGTTGTTGTTGTTCGGGGCCCAAAGCATCTATGGTTTGCTGTGAAAGCGGACGGCGGATACCCGCTTCGCGAAGTGTTCCTTTGATGGCAACCACGGGGGCTTTTTGGGGTTCGAAACGAAGGACGTATTCAATATGAGCAGGAGCGGGGTTGCCAAGCGCATCCAAAGCGGGTGAAAAGCGATAGTTTTCGATGGCTTCGAGTGCAGCTTCATCGAAACCGTCTCCCACCGGTTCCGATACACGGGCGGAGAGGAGTTGACCATCGCTGTCGATATGAAGTTCGAGACGAACATCGGCGCCACGTCCCTCTTGGAGAGGACGCTCCGGATAGTTGATGGGGGCGACGAACACCACACTGGGAAGCGTTGTTTTGTCTACGGGGATGGACTCGACAGGGGCAGGAGTGGGGGGGTCGGAAGGGTTATCCGAAGAATTCTCATCGGAAGTATCTTGTTCGGGTGGAGCCTCATCCGGGTTGGCCAAAAGGAATGTCGAGAAAAAAAAGAGCAGCATGGAAATCCCTTTGGTCGTCGGAATTACTTTATCATTGCGAAGCATGACATGCAAAGGAGGCAATTTTTAAAATACTTTACATAACTATTAGATTTTTTAATACAGAAAATGGAATCTCTTCGACTATCGAAATTGTTCTGCGATAAAACCCATTACATCTACCAATTTTTCGACGTATCGGGGGATGAGTAAAGATGGATAGTCTGTTTCAACAAATTGCACAATGGCACGGCTCACGTGCGTGGGGGCGTATTTTGGATGCGGGGAGTGGTATACATTCCTTGAATTGGCTCTGTGGATTGCCCTATGAAGAGATTGTGGCCGTCACGGGTTCCACCGCCCAAAAAAAAGCTCTTTTGGAGAGTGTTGGGGGCAAAGAACGGATTCGCATTCTCCATGGAAACTGGGCGAATCCAAGCTTTTTATCGGGTAAACGATACGACACCGTCATTGCCGACTATCTGTTGGGAGCCATCGATGGTTTTGCCCCTTATTTTCAGCACGGGTTGTTCAAACGTTTGAACAATACCACGATTCAGCGATTGTATCTAATTGGTTTGGAACCCTTTCCGACGGCAACAGATGAAGGGGGAGAACGGATTTGGGAAATCAATCGTTTGCGGGACGCTTGTATTTTGCTGGCCGGACACCGTTGTTATCGCGAGTACCCCCAGGCATGGGTGCTCCAAAGACTGGAGGAGTCCGGTTTTCGTATCGTACACTCTCGGAGCTTTCCCATTCGGTTTGGGGAGAGTTATGTGCACGGGCAACTCGACGTATGCCTCCGTAAAATTGACCGAATTTCTGACCCCGTTCTTGCACGGGCTCTGCGGCATCGGGTAGAAGAGCTACGAACAGCATCCCTTCCGCTTGCACAGGCCGGAATTCGGTTTGGTTCGGACTATGTGATTGCGGCAGAGCCGGTGTAGCGTCCGCTAGGCATCGTCATCGTGGCTGTGATTGTGTTCGTGGTTGTGTTCGTGGTTGTGCTCGTGTTCTTCCGATTCTTCTTCGTGTGATGCGTGATCGTGACCGTGGTCGTGGTCGTGACTATGACCGTGATCGTGACTGTGTGCGTGGTCGTTTTGCATCCAAGAAGGAAGTTCTGCTGGTACATACCGCGGTGTCGGTGGCGGAGGAGGGGGAGCGTCGGCCTCTGGAGTAGCGTTTCTACGCATTACTTTTCGCGCGATTCGTATGGGTAGTTTTAAGATTTTTTTTATCATGCTGTTCTCATGGTGATTCTGTGTTTTCAGAGGGGGGCTCTGTTTTGATCGGAGCCTCTATGGGATCCAAGTAATCCCATAGGGTGCCGGGGTCTTGCCCGTTCATCTGTAATTGCTTCCACAAAAATGTGTATGCCAAACTGTTTTTATATGCCGCCTGTACGTTATTGGCGCTTCCGCCGTGTCCTCCTTCGATGTTTTCGTAATATAAAACGCTCTTACCCGCAGCTTCTAAAGCGGCCGTCATTTTGCGCGCGTGACCGGGATGAACGCGATCGTCTCGGGTGGATGTAGTAATGAGT
>JAYYRF010000640.1:0-3386 GCA_036127535.1 Myxococcota bacterium
TCACCCGGACTTACGCTGGGATGGTCTGCTCGTATTCTCGAAGCATTGGATTGTGAACGAGCACTAAATTTAGACGGTGGATCTTCAAAGAGAATGGTTGTGGGAGACGAGCAAGTCGATCGATCATCGACCGACTTTATCCAAAAGCCATCTCAGCCCCCTCGTTTGCGTCCGATTCACAGTGCAATTGTTATCGGTTCGGAAATCGACGTTGGTGAATCACGGTCGCTGGAGTCGCGTGATGGCTCGTTTGGGTAGCCCACCACGACGACCATTGCCCAGGACGACTTCTACCCAAAGTGCTTGCTCTCTCAAGATGCGGACGGAACAGCCCTCTGGAAGCCATTCTGATGTAACCGCTGGTGCTCCATCATTGTCTGCTGCGCGAAGAGGACCCGCCTCGGCCTGCACGATGGCGATGGGGTCAGACATCGCTTCGTTGCTCGCGGATACAACCAAGGACAACCAAATCAGACCCAAAACGATTGCGAATGGCTGAAGCCGAGGACGCCTGGATAGGAGTAAAGCGATAAGAAGTGCAAATACAAAGCCGCTAAAGAGGATCTGCTGTGCAGGACTAATCAGCGCTGGCCATATTAAGAGTTTGCGGAGTGGGTCGTTTTGCTGGGATGCTTGGGCCCATGAAGGAAGTTGGTTTTCCAACCAGCTTAAGTTTTGTTCTGCTCTACGGAGACTTGGATTCAAGAGGAGCGCTTGACGGTATCCAAAGGCCGCATCACCGCGATGTCCAGCTCCCAAGGAAGCATTTCCAAAGTCGGTGAGCAACTCCGGCGCGTGCGGATGATTCTCTAATGCTTTCTCAAAGAGGCCTTTGGCTTGGGTGAATGTTTCGATTCGGATCCCGCGATCGCTCTCGGAAAGAGCCTTTGCGTACGTTTCCCTTGCCTCCTCCACAATTAGATTCTCTGCGTAGGCCTCTTGTAGAACCCCACCGCCCAGGCTCGCAACGAAAAGAAGTAGCACGATTGCTGAGATGGGATTCTTTATGATCTGTTCAATTTCTTGGAGGGTTTCGTTCCGGATTTTTTCTGTTTGCGCACTGGGTGCATAGGCCTCAATTTCGATTTTAGCAACTACATCTCGCACATTAATTCCTTGCTGCTTACCCCATTTTTGTAGCGCGCTACAAAGTGGTTTTGCGCTTTCTTGCGCAGGGGTCGTGCGGGCGTTTTCCAGTGCCTGTTTGAGAGCCTGATCCATTTTTTTACTTCGTGCACGGATCTGTCTTGAGCCTTGCGTGCGGCGACGAAAGATGAAAAAACCGCCCAAGACCAAAGAGAAGAGGTACAGTATGGATGCCCATCGGATCGACTGCTGGATTGTCAAAACCCCATCGGCTGAGGGGGCTTTGGAGCTAATGCTAAGATCCGCTCCACTCAAGGAGAGAGTCGTCTCGGCAGCTTCTTTGATGGTCGGACTGGGCGTACTTTCTTTGCGGACGACGTTGTTGGCTGAAACAACCGCGCTATCCTCTACGGACAAGGCTATGGGTTGGCTGTGCGATCGTATGTATGTTCCGTTTTTAGAGTCGAAATACGAAAATTCGAGCGATGGAATTTCGCGAGCCTGGGACGATTTGAGTTGGACACTAACCTTGAATTGCTTGACTCCCTCCTCGAGATCCTCTCCGATCGGTTGCTCTCGCGGTCTATCGAATATGTCTTTATCGAGTCCGGCGGCGTACAAGTCCGGAAGTTTTAGGCCGGCCATTCGGCCCTTTCCTCGAATGGTAATCTCTAATTCGATGGGCTCTCCAACTTTTACAACGGTACGCTTTGCACGGACTTCAATGGAAAACGATTGTCCGACGGCACCAGCAAAACTCTTTGGGCGGCCTTGGAGGGGGAGGGGTTGAACCCGAAGGGTATGTTCTTTGTCCTCCGCGCGAAAAAGCGAGTAAGATTGCGACGGAAAACCAAAACGATCACGGCTTCGGCCGGTGGGCAACTGCGCAACAATTTTTGCGGGTGCGACCTTGAGTTCACCAGCTTTGAGAAAGGTTGCGACAGCCTCCATTCGAAAGCGCGTGTATTGGACTCCGTTGAGTTGCGCATTTTCTCTTGTAAACGGAAGATCTAATTCTCCGGCTGCGGTGGTTACCGCCAAAGTTCGACCCTGTGCGTCCTTGGGGGCGCTCACCGTCAAGTTCTGTACCTGATCGAACAACGGCACGACAATCAGTTGATCATTGATGTTCTTTCTCAGGTACAAATCGACGTAGAGCGGAACGGTCTCGCCGACGCGAACCGCACGTTCGGGGAGTCTGAGTCGAATTGCGAGATCCTTTGTCGTGCCGACCTCTTCTGCGACGAAGGTTGCAGGCGTACTCTTGGCTACATCGGAACCTTGTTTGACCTCGATTGACGGTACGTTGTAGGAACCAGCAGCTTTTGCTTCCACTTGGTATCTGTAGACGAATCGAACATCGCGATATACGCTGCGTTGACCATTAACAAAGCGCATCTGCGTTGATACCGAAGGGGACATTCCAAGGTACTGAATCGAGCATCCGGGAATGGAGAAAGGAGCGACTTCTGGTTCTGGTGTCTCTTCAAAGTCGCTGGCGTTGACGGCAAGGACGAAGGGAACACCAGCATAAATGCTTCCTTCTACGTTAAGCTCGACTTCTCCTGCCCAAGAGACGGATGCAATCAATAGGCACCATAGTATATGAATCATTACCAATCCTTCTCAACCGGTTCCGACAAGTTTTTTTGTTCTTGCTTGCTCTCGGTTCTCTTTTTTTCGCGTTCTCGTGCGGCTTGTAATTTTTGCTCGGCTTGTGACTTGCTCATTTGTTGGTCTTGCTGATCTTGGTTCTCGCCTTGATCTTGTTGCGGGGGCTGAAGGGCTTGCAGAGCGGCGGCGAGAGCCTCAATTGCGCCTTGTTGTGCTTCCAGTGCCGGGTCTAAGTCGTGAGACATACCACCGGTTTCGTTTTGTGTATTCTGCATGCTCTCGAGTATATCATCCATATAACTTTCGGCCAAGGCGACCTCTGCGTATGCATTTTGCAGTCGCTCGGCTTGATCGGGGTTGCTTTGTGCCGCGCTGTCTGCTTGCTGCTGAAGCGCTTCTCCGATCGCTTGGGTTTTGGTGCGCATCTCGTCTTGTTCCGGATACAGTAAACCGAGTTCCTCTTTCATGCGCTCATATTCCATCTCTGCCGTAGCCGTCGTGCGATCGCGCATTGTACTTTGGTTTTCCAATAAGGCTTTGAGATGCTCGACGATGCTGAAGAAAAGAATTCGAAGTTCCGACATAGACTGCAAAGCCGCTTGTCCCGGTGGTATACCGTCATTCTCCGTATCTATGGCTGTTTTCATATCGTCCAAGGAGTTTTGTACGATCGAGCGCAAGCGCTC
>JAYYRF010000641.1:0-4019 GCA_036127535.1 Myxococcota bacterium
CTCATCATGCGCGGCTTTGTTCAAAGAACGCGCCAAGGACGCATTCTTACCCGCAGAGGTAAAGAGCATTTGGGGATTAAAACCAGTGTCGGCCCTCTCTTCGATCCATAAACAAAGAACCATACAAAACGCCTTTCGCGTCGAAGGCTATGGGATTCATACCGGTCAAAAAGCTGTTGTTCAATTGTTGCCGGCACCGATGAATAGCGGCCGAACCTTTATTCGGCAGCGCGTTCGCATCCCGGCTCATTTGGAGAACCTACACAGCAGTCAGCGCGCGACAATCCTCCAAAAAGAAGGCTCCTCCGTCCAAACGGTTGAGCATCTCTTGTCCGCACTTCAAGGTCTCTTTATAGACAATGTAGACATTCATATCGACGGCCCTGAACTCCCAATCTTGGACGGAAGCTCTCGCGTTTGGGCACAAGCAATTGAGACGGCTGGTGTCGATGTTCAAAGTGCTGAACCGAACATTTGGTCGCCGAACCGTCCCTTATCCTGTCAAATGGGCTCCGCTTCCATGCAATGCGATCCCGATAATCAATTGCAAATCGAAGCGGATATCGATTTTTCAAACTATAACATTCGACAAAGACATCATTTCTCGCTGACCCCACAAAACTATCTACAGGAAATTGCACCGGCCAGAACCTTCGGATTCGCAGAAGAATACGCATATCTGAAGAGGAATCAACTCGCCTTGGGTGCCTCTTTGTCAAACGTGCTGGTTCTCTCCCAAAGCGGTTTACATCCGGAGCAAGCGCTGCGGTTTCCCAACGAACTCGTTCGACACAAAATCCTAGACGTCATCGGTGACCTCGCCTTACTCAACTGTCGAACCCATGCCCGCATTCGGGCACAAAGACCCGGACACTCCTTGACCCACAACCTTCTCAAAAGAAGCTTGATGTCCTAATCGGTATTTGGCAACAGCCCTTTCTCGACAGCAATTTCCCGTATCCAATCCTCTAGCCAGGTTCCCTTGATCCCTTGGGACTCTTCGCTTCTTTGCGGAGCGTCCAATACGATGAGAGCATTGGTATACTCATCACTCATATCAAACCAGTGATGAAGGTTCTCTTGGGCATTCTCTTCGGAATCGGGCACTTGGACGCAACCGAATTCCGCATGAAAAATTTCTGGGACGCCGTCGTCTTGTGCCCAACCCGATAGCGTTTGGATGTAGTTGTCCCAATTTTCGCGCGGGGAATCGCAGCCCAATACGGCCATCCCCATAACATCATATCCCCGAAAATCGTAGCGGTACTGCAACTCTTCCCAATTGGGCTCTAAAAACTCCCCGCCGTATACTTGCCACAGAAGCTTGCCTTCAAAGGATTCAAAGGAGGGCAACACGGACGCCATGAACGCGTTGGTCGGTTCCGTGCCAAAGTATTTATCCGGCTCGCTGATCGGAGCGGCAAAATCAACTTTGTAACGCTCGACCATGCGTGCGAATTTATCCATGATCGGAAGCACGTTTTGCGTGAAACTGGAAATAATCTCCGGATCATCAAAGCTCGTGAGCTTTGGAGGCCCGCCGGACCAATCCGGATTGAGTTCCATCCATCGATCTTTGTCGTAATAATGAGGCTCTGCCGAAATAAATACGTCCATTCCATCTCTTTTTAAATCGTAGATGAGGTTCCCGACTTGACACAAATGATCATCGACGTCGATAAACTCCAAGCCCAATGAGGAATACGGATAGCGGATTGCTCCGTCGTCATCGAAGGGTATTGTAAACACAATACTCGCAGTATTCATACCGATTTCTTTGAGATCAGAAGTGCTTTTCAGCGTTTGGTAATCCGGCATCAGAGTGAAAACTTTTGCACCCAGGTAGTACTCTCTGCTCAAACGCTCTTCTTCTATCGGTGGCTGGCGTTCACATGAACTCACCAGCGGTTCGGGTGTACCAAAGTCCATGGAGATATCCATGTCTGAAGCGCCGCATCCCAGTATCCAAAACAACACTTTTTGATCTCCTTTGAGAAACAGTGAACTGACGCAACGCAAGAAGAGGTCAAAAGACGACTTAAAATGTGCGTTCTCCATCACCTAACGCAACAACGGTAACGTTTATAATTTTGACTCTGATTTTTTTGACGATATGATAATTCTGATGCTTACTATTTCGTTACTTCTTAGAAAATCACATATGAGGTCTTCATGCTGCTGTTATCACTTTTGGCCTGCGGAAACTTAAATAAAACCGGCACAACCGAAACACAAACCGAAACACCCGTCACCTGTACAGCTGCAACACCGGGTAACTACGCGCGCTTGTCTCCGGACTTCATGCTCGGCATCAAAGTTTTCACGATGGAAAGCGACCTGCAATCCGTATCCTCGGCCCAACAGATCAAGGACATGGGTCTCAACAGCGTCAGCATCAGTTTCGCCATCCCCTACGACGAGTTGGGCAACATTCAGTATCCGTTCAATCCATATGGAGAACAGTACAACAGCGCTGAAGATGCCTTGTGCAAAGTTGGCAATCTCGTGCACGAAATGAAGGAAGCCGGTCTCGCCGTTTATCTCTCGGGCGAGCCGCACTATTACAATCCCCTAGATGGTGAAGAGCCACCACCTCTGACCGAGTTTGAAGACCCCGCGGTCATCGCAAACTACACCGAACAGTTGTTGCCCGTCATGAAGTCCCTCGCCGAAATGGCTGAAACGTACCACGTGGAGTATGTCGCACCCATCAGCGAACCCGACAAGTATCTCGGAGACGCCGCTGCTGACGCGCTCATGCAGTCCCTACCCGCACAATTCTCCGGATATCAAGGCAAACTGGTTTGGCAGGTCTACGGAGAAATGTTCCGAGAGCCCAATACAACTCCCTACCGATACAATTTTCGCGGATACGACAGCGTTGGGCTCGCCGTACTCGGATGCGACTCTCCCCGCCTAGACTGGGACAACTACATCAGCGCGATCCGAACATGGGCACAAGAAGACGAAATCGCCGAAATGATGAACGTCGAATTTGGCTGCGTCTCACAACCGCAAAACGAATCGGAAGCCGTTTCCAATCTCCAATACTGGTATGACATGACCAACGATTACTCCAAAGGTTTAATCGCACTGGACAATCCACGATCCGTACCCAACGCCCAATCCGTGCGAGGAACATGGCTAGAAGATTGGCTCAAGTCCATCGCGCAATCTCGCGGCCTTATCGAATAATCTAAAGCCAAGACAAGCCAAACGAGAACACCCAAAAAGGAGGAAGGCTTTCATCTTCTCCTCGATCGCTCTCGTTTCGAGGACGCTCCCAAACATTTCTTTCCACTCGAAGAATCAGTTCCCGATCGTCCTGCACGCGCCACATGCCCGAGAGAGCCAGTCCAACAGCATCGCGACCCGAGAAAGGAGCCGGTATGCCATACCACTCGTCTGAGGACTCGTGGGTACCTTGGATCTGTATAAACCCGACAGACTGGGCGAAAAGAGTGCGCCAATACCCTGCACTCCAACGAACGGCCCGCCCGCTTTGATAGCGATATGTATTCTCGTAAAAAGGGATTTCAAAACGCACTCGCCCCAACAGTCCGGATTGTTGAAAAGGATGAAACGCAACCACCTCGAGCAACGGGACAAATGCACCTGTCCCCATTTGAATATGCTGATGCTCTTTGCTTTCCGCTCCCAAATCGTAGGGATTCTCTTCAATGCGACCAACCGGAATGGTCGTACCGACCGATACTCCCAAACCGGATCGCCCAAAGGGAACCAGTCTTTGCGCACTCACCTCAAAATCTCCCAATCCGATCAGGGACTCGTTTCGATGGTGAATCCCTGCATAAGGAGGTGTATAAGACTCCTGATTATCAGCGAGATAATAGTCAATCCTCAACAAACGTACTTGAAAGGGAACCATCAAAGACGCTTGCCAACCGTCTCCAAATGAGTAAAGCGCCGTATTCGTCAAGTTGAGAAAAATAAGTCCCTGATCGTGGATGTGATTGGGAATCTCCTGTTCTGTGCACTGAACGGGAGATATGTCTGGA
>JAYYRF010000642.1:0-4449 GCA_036127535.1 Myxococcota bacterium
ATCAAAATCACCGTTTTCATTGGGTAGATTATACGTGATCCAAACCTGTCGGCCATCGGAGGCGACATCGGCATGGATTTGCGTGAGGGTTGCCTGATCCAGTACCGCAAAAGAATCTGTACGTGCATCACACGAATACGCTTGTATTTCCGTATCTTGTATCTTGCCCGAACAGGCGAACCACAACCACCACATCACAATCTCCCTCTGATAGCGATCATATAAAATCCAACCGCGGATGGCAACATTCTATCCTGTAAACCGACATCTTTTGTGGATCAAACAGTTTAATTCTGCAAAGCGCGAGCATAGCGAGAGAGGTAGGTCTTCAATGCTTGGGAAAAGGAGGCAAAATTGTGTTCAAAATTCAGAATCACTCCTATATGCCTTTCCAGAAAGGCTTTGCCGTCATCGTACTCGTCTAAATTTTGAGCTATCGCCTTGAGGTCGTGGTACAACGCACACAAAATAAAATGCGGCAATGCATCTTGTTCTTCTCGGGTCAATGGTGAAGCTTGCTGATAGTAAATACAGTATCGTATAATTTTTTCTGGCGAGAACTGCTCGTCGTTGTCTCGATACCCCAAAAATGCAGCTGTCCGAGCGACCGCTCGAGCGCGAGGCCCCACTTTCGCTTTTTCCCAGTCGATGACGGCCAAACGATCTTTGACCACCAAGCAGTGATCCCGGTGAAGAAATCCATGTACAATCACGAGGGGTAAATCTGTCTGAAAAACGTGTTCATGTCGCTGAAGAATCGCGCGTAACCGATGGCGTTGCTCCCGATCAACATGCTTCAAAACCGCGGGTCTCTCGAGAACCTGTGCATCGATAACGGGCATCTTCGGTAGGGATAAGCGCGGCTCAACAGGACACCGATGCACGGCGGCTTGTACCTGTGCCGTTTTTTTCAATGCGGAAGATTTGTTATTCAGTCGCTGATCCCCCAAGTCCGGATACAAACATGCCAAGTGTCCATCAATTCGGAATAAACGTCCTCCGTTTCTCAAGCGAATGGGAGCCGGAATCAACGCGGGAGCCGGCACATGATCCGCCAAATGACATTCTAAGTCGATAAGGGAAGCGAAATTCCGTTTGTTGTATATTTTTAATATGAGAGAGGTATCATTGGCGCGGAATCGAAGAATATCATTACAAGCATGCTCGGTGAAGATTTCTCCACCGTCGATGCGACTTGCACCCAATACGTGATTTTGCTGAAGCTGAACGAAGACCGTAGATAAATCATGTGGATATTCGAGCCAAGGTGATGAACTATGCTTGGGCTTCCACAATACACGCGGTCGTTGCAATGGTTCGGCGGGCAAAGCCCGCGTACAGTCCAACAACCACTGTGACTCGTTCTTCTGCAGTGTTTTTTGTTGTTTTTTTTCTTCGAGGAGCAACCAAAAGTACAGCGTAAAACGACGCCAATCTAGCACCCGACCACTTTCTCTTTCCCAAGCAGAACCGATTTCTTCTCGGTTCTCCCAATGTTCTGCTTCCAAAACCAATTGGGCCAAATCCTCTTCCGGATCGGCATATCCATAAGTCGACCAATCCAACAGCCCCACGACCCGCCCTTCCCGTTGAATCCAATTGGATATATGCAGATCATTGTGGCAAAGCGCATCTCCAACCAAGGGAAGAGTGTTCAAATGCGCGACCAGTGCCGAATTGAGCCCCGGAGAAGATATGCGACTTTGGAAATGACGATGGACAGCAGCGGGATCGAATGGCTGATGCGTCGTTCCATTGTTCAATTGCGCCAAAATTTCGACGGCCTGTATTGCCTGCACCAGCGTCATCTTGCGTATACGAGGCTCTTGACGCACATTTTTCATGCAAAGGGTTTGCTTTCCCTCCCAAGAGAACGTTCCCAAAAGAGTCGGTTTCACAAAAGGGAACGGTTCGCGTAGCATAGCAGATTCTTTGTCGGCAAGAGCAGCCCGGTCGTGACGCTTAAAGAAATACTTTTGATCCGCGGAACAATAGATTTCAATTCCTGCGTTTTGAGACACAAAGGAGAGGGTGACCTCCTGCGCTAAAGGCGGCACGAATAGAGTTGTCACAACCCCTCCAACGGTGTTTAATGTATCTTTTGTTGGCGTGTTTCAGCCATTATCGACAATACGATTTATCCTTGGCCGCAATTGCTTTGCACTGCGAAGAGGAACAATAAGACTTGTCACCGGAAGCGACACCTTTACAATCTCTTGAAGAGCAATACGATTTGTCCTTGGAAGCCCACCCTTTGCACAAAGAGGAGGAGCAGTAAGACTTCTTGCCCGATGCAACCCCCTTGCAATCCGAAGAAGAGCAATACGATTTATTTTTGGATGCGATACCTTTACAATCGTCGGACTCGCAGTACGATTTATTACCGGAAGCGATTCCCTTACAATCTGCTTTGCTAAGCTTGGCAATATAAGAGCGATCCCATCCTGAGCGTGCATCGACCTCTGCACTTCGAGCGAAGAAGAGTACACACACCAAACCGATTAACAACGCTAATAATTTTTTCATTTTTTCTCCTAATGCACTGCTATCATAGTATCGTTTCTTATTGTGCTAAGACAAGATTAAAATGGGTTCTTGAAAAAATTCCATTTTGCAGAAGCCCAACAGAGAACCCTCCTTTCGAGCACCCAGTACAATCGCTGTGGATAAAGAGAGGCTCATATTATGTAAGGTGATCGAGATGTCACTCTTACCTCCGTCAATGCTCCCAATCGAATGGCATCTTTATTGCATCGGTCGATGGTGAGCATAAACATGGAGTATAAAATGTTGTCGATTATCCCGAAATTTCAAAAATCATCTTCTATCTTTGCAATGACAGCCCTTTGGCTCGCAAATCCAATACTCGGTGGTTGTGAACCAATGACCTATACCTTTGAGAAAGCCGACATGGTGTTGTTGATGGAAACGCTCAACCAACAAACGTGGATTATAGAAAGCGACACGCAGAACTATGAAGTCGACCTTCAAATCTTGGAGTCAGAAGGCGAGTACGCTTCCCATTATACCTTTGATGTCATCAGCTCCGCACACGCTTGTGGAACCCGTTCCTTTATCGCTTCTGCGGATGCCTGTATTTCTGATACCATCATGGAATTGGAGGGATGGATCACCATTCGAGATGCGCAAACCCAGGAGATTTTGGTAGAAGAAAAAGCATTGGACGGTGAAATGTATGTCCTGGGATATGACCTCAACAATGCGGACGTTCGTTTATTCTTTGCAGAAGAGGGAAGCATCGATTTTTACAGTCCCGATGGACAATCCTTCTCCCTACAAGCGTTGCGTTGGGAATAGGATACACATGCGCTTGTGACATCAAACTCGACGGCGCAGCTATTTGGGTTAATGACCTTTTATGGAACCCATTGTATGGATATTGCTGCTATACGGCTGCTGGGTAGGGTTAAACCTGATTCTCCCCCGCTTCGGCCTCCCTTGTTTTTGAGGGACGGCGATGATGCTAAGGGGCTTAGCACACACCATCAAACGCAAACGGGATTCCGATAAACCGGAATAAAAGACGGTTGCTCGCCCTGGTTATTTTCGATCAAAGATGTAGGCTCCATCGACCGCGCCCCAAACTTGGTTATCCTGCGCATCCCATCCACGATCCCAAGACTCGATGCGTTCGGGAGCCGTTTGGACTTCGGACGTTGCGTAAACCGAGCCGTTTAAAGAACTCTCGCAGGACGTTCCATCCGTAGAGCCGTCAAAACCTTCGCCGTTCCAAACGAGATCGACGTGACACCCCTCTCGAATCACCAAGAGATCCGCATCGATGGAGGCCACTTCGCTTTCGTTACACAAACCGATCAAATCATCTTCGTTGCTCACACTGTAAATGGTCGATCGAACCGAATATTCCTCTTCCGTTTTGATCTCTTCGAGATGGTAAATGCGCTGTCGATAGGGTGAATGGACAGAATCGAGCATCGCTTGTTCGACGTAAAGCACATGCTCCCCCAGTTCAGGAATCGAAACGATGCAGCTGTGAAGCTGTACCGGCCAGTAATTGGAATGAACCGCTGCCTGCTCTTCCGAGGTGAAGCGTCCGACGAGTTGCACCTCGAATTCCGCAACCGCGTCAAAGGCATTCTCTTGCGAGAATTCGCTTGAATTGTCGTTAACGGCACAGGCCAAGAATATTGTAATGAACATCGTAACGTCTCCCTTGAAAAAATCTACCACTATGTAGATTACTACATCACGGGACGTTGTGACGGGTATGAAACAAAAACAGTTGTGCTGCTGGGCATGGGTGTGCGCGCGCAAAAAGGGGATTGCCAGCATTTTTCTTCGTCTATTTTTCTGATTGATGTGCACGGACTTCAACCGAAACGCGCAAACGACTGCGCCTTAGGTGCTACGACTTTGCCTGTGTCTGCGAAAAGCAAGCGGAATCCCCAACAGCGCAAGCCACCAAGG
>JAYYRF010000643.1:0-2670 GCA_036127535.1 Myxococcota bacterium
GAAGCGATATTCTCGCTTCCGCATAAATCTTTTATGGACCTTCGAACAATTCTCAGAAATACAGTACAATGATTCCATTCATACCGGCGTACTGGGAGGAGCCTGTGTTTTCACTCGAAGATTCTTTAATCAACGAAATCATAGATGAACAGTATTTGATCGTCAATCGAATTACGGGCGATCCAACCGGTATTGTATTTCGCGCAAAGCAACTCTCGTTAAAGAGAGAAGTATTTTTGAAGATTGTAACGCTGGCCCAAGGAGAAACCACGATAAAACGCTTTCTCAAAGAAGCCGCACTCACCATTAAACTGGAACATCCACACAATGTGAGAGTATTTGACTACGGTTTTTCAAAGAAGGGTCTCTTTTATATTGTGATGGAGTCTTTGAGCGGTTTGACCCTGTTGGAACATGTAAAAAAAGATGGTTCTTTATCAGGCGCCTTGTCTCTTCAAATCGCAATCCAGGCTTGCGAGGCTCTGCAAGAGGCACACAACGCTAAGATTTTGCACCGAGGAATCAACCCCTACAACATATTCCTCTCCTTTCCCAATGGCACTCAACCCTTTGTAAAGCTCATGGGTTTTAGCTTGTATAGGCACTACAATCATGACAATCTACCCGATCAATTACAAAACACGGATGGGTTGATGTACCTATCCCCAGAGCAACTTGTTGGTGATACCATTTCGGAGAGGACGGATATCTACTCGCTTGGGATGACCCTCTACTTTGGCTTGTTGGGTAAAAATCCATACCCGGAGAAATATATCCTTCCCATTCTTAAGGCTCAAAAAGAACGTCAACCGGACTTCCGGGGTCTCCCCGACACCAAAGTGTATCGTCATCTTGTTCACTGCATTCAAAAGTGCGTTCAAAAATCTCCTGAAAGACGCTTCTCTTCAATCCAAGAGCTCAAGGACGCTCTGCTCTCAGACGAGTTTAGAGATACAGAATCTCCCTTGGTCGAACTCGAACCCATTCGCTCCCCTCCAAAACCTGCCGTTCCCCAAAAGGACGTAATTTCAGAAACGCCAACCCAACGGATTGTCGCAAAGGAGCTGAATACCCAAATCGTCGAGCGACTCATAGATGAATGCACGCAAAGGACGTCTTTTGAAGGCGCTCCCAAAATGCAGGTTTACTTACAATCAAGTCTCATCCCTTTGGGACTACTCCAAACCAAACGACTCGAATTGCAATTCCAGCCTTCTCCATCGGATCCGACCGGCAATACAGAAGGGATTACACCGGGACTTCGCTTTCTCTTCATCGGAGATCTGAGCGCTGCCAGTGGCTTATCGAGCTACCAAAGCAGCGTCGCCCACCATTTCTCAAAAAATGTGAGTTTACTCAACGGGCGTTCGGTTTGCTGGGAAAGTTATGGATTACCCCAATCCGACCTCAAACATCTTAGCATGGACGTCCTTCCCAATATCCCCGCAGGAAATGTAGATGCGATCTTTCTATTCATCGGAACCTCTGATCTTTTGGGGCTAATCTCTCTGTCTGATTGGAAAAGCTGCACGGCAGAGCTCATTCAAAGTCTTCAAAACCAATTCGGACAAACGCAACTCATTATCAACCCCGTCCCCCCGCTACATCTTCTACCATCCCTCCCGTGGCTTTTAAAGTCTTTGTGGCGTAATCGAGCGCAAGCGATGAACGCTCATTTAGAACAGTTGGTGAAAGAGACTCCCAAAGCGACCTTGATTCGGAGAGAATGGCTTCCGCACGACATTCTTCTACACTCGAACGGTATTACGCTGAACGAACGGGGGCATAAACTCATGGCCGCTATCCTATACAAAGAGCTGTTGGATGCAGAGGATTTCCCCTTTCTCGGTGAAACCGTTCCATAAAATTCAAAGATGGGTGTCGATCTCTTCGATCGGGTAATCTTCCAGGAGCAGTAGAAGTATAATGAAAGGCGCACCTATGATCGCAATGGGCAGCCGAAAGCCCCACATCGACGTGCCACTGAAGATTCGCTTCCTCTCTGTCCATAAATCGCGACACAATCTCGGCGTTTGTCGCAACAAAAAAAAGGCGTTCTGCACGATATGCACAACAAGGGATATCGGTTTTCCAGCTGAAAGAGCAAGCCCTAAAAAAAGCACCACTCCCGCAAAGCTTGAATATATGGTTATGGGGATCATCAAAAACTTTCGCATACTACGTCTCCTTCCAAACGCAGACAAAGAAGCGCAGAAGACGTTCCAACGATTTAGGTCCGTTTACGATGAGGCCTGGGAAGGAGTCTCTCTCTCTTCAAGTCGAAAGAAGTAGACCATCGAAACCAAATACAAGATCGAGCATAGGATAGACGTGATGTAGCTCGCAGCGGTAAAGAATTCAAGCCATGAAAGATTTGGGCTGCCCAAGTCTTTGTATAGCATCAAGATCACAGAACCGAGATAACCAAAGGCGTCGGTTACATAGATTAGGAAGCCCGCGGTCGCAACAGCACCGACCATCGCAATTACTCGATCAAATAGAATACAACCGTAGGGAACATAGGCTGCATACAACCCCAAACCGATTAAGATCATCCAAATGGCTGGTCCTATCAATCCTGCTTGAAACAGCGCTGTACTCACACCGATTAAAGCCGTGCCAAACAGCATAATTAAATGGACGGCAATCAGCGCTTTTCGGTTGTCCTTG
>JAYYRF010000644.1:0-9138 GCA_036127535.1 Myxococcota bacterium
TCCAGGAGATACCGTACAATTTGAGTCGCTCGTCTTTAGCCCAGATCCCATCGCTGGCGTTGTGTGGTTTGCCTGCCTTCCGGACAGCGCAAATGGATTTGGGTGCAATTTAGATACCGAACTCCTATCGAGTATGGAGGATTCAGACGATGTCGATTTCTCTTTGCTCATCGAAGCCGGCTTCGCTGGTTTTGAACCACAATTTCCCGCCACATGGACGGTTCCGACCGACGCGCTGGATACCCTCAGCGAAGAGGACAAGCTTGAAGGGATCAGCGCACTAACAACCCTGAGCGTATTTATGGACGGCGCTTCCGATCAGGAGGATCTCTCGCTTGCGTTCAAGAGATTCCCGATCAGTGAATCGACAACCCCAAATCACAATCCCGAAATTCGACACATCGAAATTGATGACACCGCGTACTCGTCCGATGAAATTTTTCAGGCTCTTCCCGGAGAAAGCTACACACTCAATCCTGTAATCACAGAGGATTCCGTAGAATCATACCGATTTTTGACCAGAGACGGTGAGATGGAAGACAGAGTAGAAGAACCGTACTTTCTATGGTTCACGGAAGGCGGTTCTTTCGGGCAATATTTTTCTTTGTATCCGTACAGTAACGTCACTTGGACGGCACCAACCTCTGGATTTAGCGGTCGCGTGATTACAGTGATGCGCGATCGCAGAGGCGGTATTTCTTGGTCATGGATCACCGTCGAGGTGACGCCATGATCCTCTTACTGATGACGATGATTTGGGCACAAGAGCCAAACGAGCCTTCCCCTGGTGATGCCGAAGAGACGAAAGAAGATCAGTCGGAGCCCCCCTCAGACGAACAAACCCCAGAGTCCGACGAAAATGCCTCTGCAGAAGAAATGCCGGCTCTGATCAAAGCACCTGAATTACTGGAATACGTACAAGCCCCCTATCCGGAGAAGGCGCAAGAAGAGCAAAGAGAAGGTACCGTTCTACTCCTCATCGAAATTGACGAAGCGGGAGATGTTTCCTATGTAGAAGTTCTGCGTTCTGCTGGTGAAGACTTTGATCAAGCCGCCGTAGAAGCAACCTGGAATTTTGTTTTTTCTCCCGCAGAGGATGCCAATGGCCCCACGCCGGTTCAAATCGAATTCGAATATGGTTTTGTATTGGATACCAAAAAAGTTGAAGGTGCCATCGAAGACGAGACCGCACAAGAAGAAGTGATCTTGCCGGTCAATCTCTCCGGAGAATTACTCGAAATGGGAACCCGCAAGAAATTAGCGGATTTTCCCATTTTTGTAACACTCCCCGATGGTACGATATTGGAGAGCGAAACGGATGAGAACGGGCAATATGAGTTCCGCGGCGTACCGGCCGGCGTTGTCCGCATCTCATCGGTGTTTGCGGAGTACGAAAAAACCGAAAGAGACATCGAAGTTTTTGACGATGTGAAAACCGAACTCCGTTTGTGGATCAAAAACCAAAATTACAGAGAAGACGAATTGGTCGGGCTTTACCGAAAGCCATCTGCGGATGTTGCGAGGCGTACGCTATCGATAGAGGAGATTCGGCGGGTGCCCGGAACCTTCGGAGACGCTGTCCGCGTAATTCAAACGTTACCGGGGGCGGCTCGTCCTCCCTTTGGCAGCGGACTCTTGGTCATCCGCGGTGCCAACCCTCAAGACTCCGCTGTGTACGTCGATGGCATTCGCATACCCATTATCTATCATCTTGGAGGCTACGTATCGGTTATCAATTCTGATTTGGTCGAAGCGGTCGATTATCTACCGGGCAGCTTTGGTGTGCGATATGGAAGGAGCCTGGGGGGAGTCGTCGACGTAAAGACCAAAACCGATCTCCCGGAGCAAAATCAGTTTAGCTGGAGCACAGATATATTAGATAGCGGTGGATCATTCTACGGAAACATCAATGACTTTGGCGTTTTTATTGCTGCTCGTCGCTCCTATGTAGATCTTTTCATTCCCCTTTTTACGCGGGATTCCGGTTTTACCGTCAAACCACGCTGGTATGATTACCAAGCTAAAATTACGAAAAAAACGGCCAAGGATAAATTCTCCTTTCTCCTGTTCGGATTCGAAGACGTTCTCAATGCGAGTTCACCCAGCGACGTCGCACAGGGCACGGATCAAGATGCCCAAGGAGACTTGGGATCGGTATATCGTTCGCATCGGGCTTATTTTTTGTGGGAGCGAAATATCACAGATAACTGGCAAATCCGATTTCAGCCGTCGGTTGGTATAGATCACGTGATATTCGATGCCGGAGACAACTTCAAAATTGATCAGTTCCAGCCGTTGGTCGAGATAAGAGCCGAATCAGACTGGAAATTGGGAGATGCGATCACGGTGACCGCTGGCGCTGATTTTATCTTGGGCCAGTACGATTTCACCGTCGATTTACCATTCAATTTTGAATACGCCGCTTCATACGACCCACTTGCAGAGAGAGAACCGGTTCAACTCAGTGGAAAAGGAGTCGGCTTGGGTCCGGACATGTACGTGAGTGCAACCATAAGCCCCCTCGCAGATCGAGATCGTTGGGTTCTGTATCCCGGCGTTCGATTCACCTTTGTCGATGTTCGAGATGAGGCCAACGATGAACCACTCGTAAGTTCTTGGGACGCTGATCCCAGACTATCATCGCGATTTAAGCTAACAGAAAATACGCTCCTGAAGGGCGGAGTTGGGGTGTATACTCAACCCCCGCAACCCTTTGAAATTTGGCGGCCCTCCGGAAACACCCAATTGGAATTTGAGAGAGTATACTCTGCGGAAATTGGTGTGGAACACCAATTCAACGAAGGTCTGAACGCCGATGTTTCCGTTTTTGGAAAACAGCTGCGCAACCTAATTGTCGACAACCCTGAAGCGCTGTCCGCAGATGATCTTTTCTTCGTGAATGAAGGTATCGGACGCATTTACGGTATGGAATTCATTTTGAGACAAGCGCCGGTCGGAAATTTCTTCGGATGGATAAGCTACACGCTCTCTCGATCCGAGAGAAATGATTATCCCGAGCGACAAAATGAAGAAAGCGACTCTACGCCCGGCTCACCCTCCACAGGCAGTTGGTACATATTTGATTTGGATCAAACCCACATTTTGGTGATGGTAGCAGGATACAAATTACCGGGTGATCTCGGTATCTCCAGCAAACTACAATATGTAACGGGTGCTCCTTACACACCCTATTCCGGAGGCGTCTACGATATAGACAGCGACAGTTACACACCATACTCTGCTGGTAACTACAATAGTGAACGGCTTCCGGCATTTTTTGCCGTCGATTTACGTATTGACAAATTATTCACGTTTAAGAGGTGGCAACTTGAGGCATACTTAGACATGCTGAATATCATTCGTGGTACGAATCCCGAATTTACAGTCTACAACTATGACTACACCGAACAAACATACATTTCTGGACTACCGTTTATCCCTTCTATCGGTGTCGAAGCCGATGTTTACTTTTAGACAGACAAAAGAAAAACACCAAAACCACCAGTTATATTAAGAAGCCTCTTGATCAAATTACAATTTATTCATAAAATCACTCATGTTATTTATCTACACTTAGAGCAATCGTAGGTCTTGCACTCTATCTCTTGTTAGAATAGAAAGGTGTAGTACATACCCTTGGAGACAATCTATGCACATAAAAAATTTGCTACTTAGCGGACTCCTCTGCTTCGGAGCGTTTATTCAGAACGCTCAGGCGGGTTCAGAGCCCGGACAAAAAGCATTGGGAGAAGTCCAAAGCATGGTTCAAGCCCCAAGAGAGGCCGTTCAAAATCGTTTTTTCCTCAAAGAGACCCGCTTTGAATTCTCTCCAATAATTGGTCTGGTTCCGAACAACCCAATGGTCAGTCGATTCACAGGAGGATTGCTCGTAGCCTATCACTTTAGCGAATCTCTCGCGGCAGAGGGTGCATTCATATATTCTCCGGATCTCGGGCTTGCAGACATCAAGGGCTTGACTACGACACTCGTACAAATTGCACACAGCGGAAGTGCGGATCTCGATTTCCAGCAACCGCTCGACAAAATGGAGCTTGGAGCCACATTTGCGGCGAGATGGGCTCCCGTATATGGAAAAATCTCATTGGTCGGTGAAGGCGTTCTCAATTTTGACATCTACGGCGTAGCCGGCCTCGGAATGCTCTCCACCAACTTATATTATGCGCAATACGATGCTGTGAACGTTGTTGCTTTGGTTCCCGCAGGAAGAAAAATCCGAATTCCAGTCAATCTAGGGTTTGGTCTCAACGTATTCATAAACCAAACGGTAGCCCTCAAAATAGACGCCCGTAGTTATTTATACCAAGGGCTCAAGCCCCAATACGATCCCGATATACCGGTAAACGAATCTCGTCTTTACAATACATTTGTAACCTCCATGGGCGCAAGTGTATTCTTCCCCAAAATGAAACCGAGAATGGACTACTAATCTCGTCCATACCTCTAGGAGCGATCATGATCAAAAATATACTTCTATGCGGATTTGCGCTGATGTTTTCTACCGCCGCCTTCGCTGAAGAAGGGGAAGCAACCAGCGAAGAAGCCCCCATCGACAACGAAGTTTTGCAAGCCAGCGATCTGTTGAGCAAAAAGAACGAACAGCTGGTTAAAACATTACAGCGCAAAAACTTCTTAAAGCTAAGACGATGGGAACTCTCTCCACACGTTGCCTTCGTGACCAACGACCCCTTCTTGAACCGATACATAATTGGCGCAGGAATCGCATATCACCTGACGGAAATCTTTTCATTGGAAGCGATGGCAGACTTCTCTCCGGATCTTGGCGATGCAGACTGGAAACCTTTGACCAAACAGCTCGTTGAACAAAACTCTGTATCACCGGACATTTCCAAGATTCAAGCCTTCGGAAGCTTCTGCTTCAGCTTTTCCCCAATCTATGGAAAAACCGCCGTTTTGGGTCAGCAAATCGTTCTTTTCGACGTATACGGCAAGTTTGGTATGGGACTCACACAAACGGTAGACGATCTCAGTGCATTGCAAGCGGAAGAGGATGTGAGAGCACAATCTTCCCAGGTGCAGGTTCATCCAACAACAAACTTTGGCGGCGGGATTCGCATGATTTTCAACCGCAATTTCGCGGCGCGCGTCGAAGGTCGCTCCATGATCTACATTGAAACCGTAAATGCCACGACACTGGAAATGAAGAACAACTTTTTGCTCCAGGCCAGTGCAAGCTTTTTCTTCCCTACCTTGAAAAAATAATCACTTTGTATCAAACCCTTAGCAGAGGCTAACAAGAATATGAAAAGAATACTTTCCTTAATCAGTGCCGTCGGTCTTTTTGGTTTGAGTCAAAGCGCACACGCCGCCTTGAACTGCAAAGAAATCGTCAAACTGAAATCCTATGAAACCCCGGATACCGTCATTATTAGAATTATGCAGGAGCAAGAGTCAACGGCTGGTTTCGGACAAGAAGAAGTCGCCTGTCTTGAAAAGAATAAGGTATCCCCCGCCATTATCGAGATCGCAAAGCAGATTGCGGCCGCGAACCAAGAAAGCACCGAACTCGCACCGATTGAGCGCGGTATGGATGGAGATTCTGACTTCGAAGAAGACAACCAACTCGACGACGTTGGAAACCAACCCTCTGAGATTATGGAAGCCCGCAACAAGCTTAAGTCCAACAAACCGCTCACCGCATCTTTCATTCTCTACACGCTAATTGAAGAGTACCTAAAGTGCCTTGCAGAAGACCGAGACGAAAAAGAATGCCGGGAACTCGCGACCTATCCACAGTACAACATTGAAATTTACTACTATTTGGCTAAAAGCTTGGAGAATCTCAAGCTGTATCACTCCGCACAGCACTACTATATTCAAGTCGTTAAGGCGGGTCCCAAGACGCAATACTTTAATTCTGCTCTTCCCATGCTGGTCAAGCTCTCCAGAATCACCGGTGATGAAAGAACACTCCGCAAAGTCGCTGAGCGTCTGCCGGCCAATCGCTTTCCACGCAAGGCAAAAAATCATCTCCACTACTTACTCGGCGTAAAGAATTTCTCTGACGAGGAGTATCGCAAGTCCCAAGAAAATTTTTCAAAGGTAACATCTCGATCCATACTGCAGTTGAAGGCGCGTTTCTTTGAAGGGGTCATCGCTCTGAAGAGCAATCCACAACTTGCGGTTCGGGCTTTTCGAGACGTTTACGAAGAACGCGTAGAGCCACAAGATGAACGCGAAGCGCGCCAAATCGAGAACATCAAGGATCTTGCGTTACTCAATCACGCTTCGATCTACTACACCGGCAAGAAATTTAGCGATGCCTCTAAATTGTACCAAGAGATGAATCGCGAGAGTAAGTATTGGCCTGAAAGTCTATTTCGCGATGCATGGGCAAACTTCATGCTCAACAATCTCGACATCACACTCGGTAAAATTCTGACGGTAGAGTCTCCGTACTTCAGGGACAACCAATTTATCCCTGAATCAACGATTCTCAAGGCTCTGACCTATTTGAGGTTTTGTGACTTCTCCCGCGTAGAGAAAATTATCGCGCAGTTTAAAGGAGAGTACGAACCGGTTCACAAAGAAATCGAGGCGGTCTTAACCGAATACGAAAGTCCCGAAGCACAGAAGTTTAGCGATAAAGTGTGGGATCGGTATTTTGGTGAAGAAGACATGAAAGACACCCAGCTCCCCAAAGCCATATTCAATAAGATTCTCTCCAACCAAGAACTGGCCAATACAGCAGACCATCTATCTTTGATGCGAGAAGAGTCAGCAAAGATAGACGTACAAAAGCCACAATGGAGAGACAGTCTCGGAAAGCATTTGCAAGATCTCATTCAAGAAGACCTTGTGCGTTACAAAAGAAGAGCCGGTATACTGCTTCTCAATGAGCTGCAAACCCAAGAGGAAATGATTCGTAACCTCATGGATCAAACCGGGTACATCGAAATTGATTTGATGGAACAACAAAAGTCAGACTTCGAACGAAAAGCGGCGAATATCAACACCCTATCGTTCAACCAAAAATTCAATGTAGACTTCGCAACATCCGCGGACTTCATCTACTGGCCATTCAATAAAGAGTTTTGGGCCGATGAACTGGGTTATTACAGTATCATTGCCGATAATTCTTGCAAATAAACATCGCAGCTCTATACAAAATCATGATTGGAGTACATTAAGAATGTCAAAAAGAATCATTCCTGTCCTATTCTCACTCGCATCTTTGATGCTCAGTCCAAACCTCTATGCACAAGACGCAGGTAAAAAGGAAGGACGCCGTTTATTAAAGATGAACGAAATGACCACAGACGATAAGCAGGCCCTCTACAAAGAGGCCGCACACGAGAAGAACCTCCAACTCATCGAAAAGTACGAGGGTATGCTTGCTCAGCCCAAACAAAGAGAAGAGAAAATAGCCGAACTGACCTTTCGACTGGCAGAGAAGTACTTTGAAGAAGGCCGTTACTTCCACTTCATAGAGATGGAAGCATTTCAAGCCAAGTACGACGAATGCTTTAATACGAAAGGATGTGACACCAACAAAATGTCGCCGGATCACAAAAAGAGTCGTTCTTGGCAAAAGAAAGCGATCAAAAGCTATACAGGCATCTTGGAGGCCTATCCTCGCTACCGAAGAGCAGACGAAGTTCTCTTCTACCTCGGTTCGGCTTATTTAGAGACAAAACAAGCCGATCGCGCTGTAAAACAGTTTCGCCGCCTCACAAAGGAGTACTCCAGCAGTCGATACCTTACGGACTCGTACGTAAACATCGGTGAATACTATTTTGACAAGAACAATGCTCTTCGAGCGCTGAAGGCATACAAAAAAGCAACGGCGGACAAAGAGTCGAGCAAATACGGTTTTGCTCTCTATAAGCTCGCTTGGTGCTACTACAACGTTCAAAATTACGGCGAAGCCATTGAAACGATGAAAACCGTTGTCTCTTTTTCACAAGCCGGAGCGCAAAGCGGCGATAAGAGCAAGCTCACTCTCCAAGAAGAAGCCCTCAAAGACATGGTTCGCTTCTTTGCAGACGCGGGTGATATGGATGAGGCTTACTCTTACTTCAACAAGCTCGGTCGCCAAGAACTGATCATCAAAATGTTGAAAACCTTGGGTTCAACGTACTTTGAAGACGGTAAATTTTTACAGGCAATCAAAACCTATCGTCGCCTGATTGCAGAGGATAAAAACTCTCCGAGCGCGCCCAATTACCAAAAGCAAATCATCAAAGCCTACAAGCAGATGGGCAAAAAAGACGATACGCTCAAAGAGATCTCAAGATTACGAAAAGAATACGGGAAAGACTCTTCTTGGGCACGAGCCAACTCGTCCAACGCCGATGCCCTCCGACAAGCGGGCGTGTATTTGGAAGATGCTCTTCGGCAAGCGGCCAACTCTTACCACCAAGAAGCCCGAAAGCTGGGTAGCACCGGCCAAGCGATTACCGTAAGTCTTCAGGCCGAGAAGGCATATCGCATCTATCTCAACGACTTCCCATCGGAAAAGTGGGCGTACGACATGCGTTATGCATTTGGAGAATTGCTCTTTGAGTTGGGAGAGTACTACAAGAAGAAAGGTGCGAAGGACGATCCGGACGGCAAAAAAGTCAAAAAATACTTCGTCGATGCCTTCGACGAATACTCCAAAGTCGTTCAAATGAACCCAAAGGGCAAACACTCCAAAACCTGCTCGGAAGCCGCTCTGTTCGCCGCAAGAGAAATGGTTATCCGAGAGGAGAAAGAAGGTCTCATCAAAAAGAGGAAAAACTCTAACGATCTGGAGATCGTAGAACTCTCTCAATGGGAAGACAAGCTCCTTATCGGTATGCAAAACTTTGCAAAAGCGCATCCAAAATCCCGAGACACCATCGACTACCTCTACGAAGCCGGTCAGATCCTCTTCAACAAAAATCGTCTCGACGAAGCCTCGGAAATGTTCCAGCAGGTAATTGCGATGAAGCCCAAATCCAAACAGGCCTCCAACGCCGCTACACGCATCTCCGCCGCACTTGCTTTCCGTGGCGAAGCCAAAGAGAAAACACAAAATTACGAACAGGCGGCTAAGGATTATGCAGCACTTGCCAGTACAGCCAAGGCATTTTTAGCTCAAAAAGATTTGGGAAATCAAACGTTTAAAAAGGACAT
>JAYYRF010000645.1:0-13088 GCA_036127535.1 Myxococcota bacterium
ATCGGGTGCATCCCGCCCAAACCGAAAACCTTGCTCGGCTTCACCCCTGAAAGGAGATGCGTGAAACCCGTTCGCCGCGATACCAATTTCCGACGCGACGCATGAGTTTTGGGCGCGTCCACCGCCAAGTCCGAGGGGGAAACCCCCGACTCGCACCATCACTCGGTCTATTGCTTAGATGATCCGCAAACGTATTCGTGCTATCTGGGATTCAAATCCCCCAAAATGGTCGGCACTCGTAGTTGCGCTATTCATTGTGCCAATTCTTAAATGGTAGACAAACGTATTCGTGCTATTCGCGATGAGATTCGTCTCAAAGGTGTTCGGTAGGCGGGTCGATTGGGCGAAGACGTGGCAGCGTCACTTCGAGACCATATCGACCCAACGCTACGAACGCAAGGGAGACGAAGATCGAGCGAGAGTGCGATATGCGAGACTTTCTCGTCACTTAAGAGTGGCAGCGTCACTTCAAGCCCACATCGACCCAACGCTACGAACGCAGAGGAGACGAAGATCGAGCGAGAGTGCGAGTTGTTCGGCTTCTCGTCTCTAATTTACCCCACCTTCGTCATCGCACCCTTAACGCTCACCATACCGGCCGCCTTGACGTCGGTTTTGGCCTTGCCGTTGATGAGAACCATCGTGCCTTCAACCTTGGCGTTGAGCTTCGCGCCGACGATTACGTCTTTGCCGTCGATTTTGACACCCATCATGCCGGAGATCTTAACGGTTTTGCCCTTGAGCACCAGCGCGTCCGACGCTTGAATGGTAATGGCCTTGCCCTTGATGAGAACCTTGTCGGGCGACGTAATTTTGAAGGCCTTGCCCTTGCCGTCGAGATCCATCTTGACCGCTACCGCCTTGACTTTAATGGCCTTGGCTTTGTCGTCCATCAGTATCGACAAGCCCTTGGCGGTTTTGACCTGAATCTTGGTTTTGCCCTTTTCATCGGAAAACAAAACCTCGTTGCCTTCGCGAGAGGTGAAAAACTTATAGTCGTTCTTGTCGAGAAACTTGGCGTAGGCCGAGTTGGGTGGACTCTTTTTATCGTAGGCGCTCCCCAGGATAAACATGCTGCCGATGCGATCCCCGTTTCCGCGAATGACCACCACCGTGTCGTCTTTTTCCGGAAGAATGACCACACCCTTTCCTTTTTTAGACGCCTGCGACTGCAAAACCCGAATCCAAGGCATCTTAACAGGCTCATCAAGGTTGGAAAGCGAAACCTGTACGCGCCCCATCTTTTCCTTGTCCTTGGTCGAGAGAACCTTGGCATAGAACAATATGGGCTTGTTGTTGAGATAATAGGACATGGTGGAGAATCCTTTTCTCTAAATAAAAGAGACTTTGTGTCTGTGAATCATCTGAAAAATATGATATCCTATTATAGCTTTGGTTGCTGTAATCTCTGCAATTCTTCTGCGACTTTCTGCCCCCGCCTCCCGTCTTCGGTGCCATATGTCAATAAAAGGACTCAAAAAAAACCGCTTTTCCCTTTCGGGAAATCAACTTTTGCAAAACATCAAAGATCCGACCTTTCTCGAGTCTGAAGAAGCCCCGCAACCGCCCGTAGCCGACGCGAAACCCGCTCGACACACCATGCGCTCCGGGCACGAAGTGGAAATCCTTCTCGACGAAGACCAGTTGATGGTCTACAGTCCCGAAGGCAAACTCTCCGTGAAAATCGCACTCGAAGAGCAAGGCCCAAGCGTCGAAGTAGAGGGTGCCAAACTCAAACTCAAAAGCCCGCAAGATATCGACATGACCTGCGAGAACTTCTCCGTTCACGCCAACAAAGACTTGTATATGAACGCCAACGGCGGCCTCATCATCGAATCGACGCAAGAGCTCCAGCTCAACTGCGAAGTCGATGTACACATCCGCGCCAAAGTCATTTGGCTTAACTAATCCCCCTCAAACCGGAGTCTTTATGCCACCCGCTGTCGCCATGGGTGATCTTGCCAAACAAGACGCACCGCATTGTCACGCCCCCATTCATCCTCCGGCTCCGGTACCGACCCCAACACCGCACCCCGGACTGCCACTGCCGCTTATCGAGGGTAAACCCACCGTAATGATCGGGGGAAAACCCGCCGCGACGGCACTGTGCAAAACCGGCCCGTGTATGCTTCCCGGCTGTGTCCCCGGCGGTCCCGGCATGATCGTAAAAGGTTCGATGACGGTCAAGAGCAGCATGTTTCCCCAGGCGAGAATCAACGACATGACGGCGCATACGAGTTGTGTGGCCCCCATTCCCGGCCCCGTCGGAAAAATGATGCCGCCCGGCAACCCCATGGTCATGGTTGGGGGTTGATTGCAACTCCGACATTTTGAAAGTTTTCAACCGATCTGCCCCCGATGCAAAAAGGATCGCGCGCAAGATCACGTCCTTGCATTGCAGGTCTATACAGGCGATAAGAAGTGGGTCGAAGAGGGACAACTTTTCTGCCCCAGTTGTCGAACGGTCTATCCAATTATATGCGGCATTCCGATTTTGGTACCCGAACCACAAGAATATATCCAAAAGAGCCTTCTGCACATGGTTTGGAATGAAAACCTCTCTCCATTTTCGAGTCAGTGGCTCTCCGAAGCCGCCGGGCCGGGCTCTAATTTTGAGCTCACAAAACAGTACCTGAGCACCTACTGTTGGTGTCACTATCACGACCTTCATCCCGATAGCGAAGATACAGAGACATCCGGGTTGGTGGAGATTCTCCAAAAGATGAGGCAAGAACGCTTGTTCGACGGCCTGCAAATCGACATCGGTTGTTCGGTTGGGCGCGGCACCTTTGATCTCGCCCACACCACCCAAAATCTATCTCTCGGTGTCGATGTCAACTTCTCCATGCTGCGCATCGCCCAAAAGATACAGCGAACCCAGCGCATTTCCTACGATCTTCGAAAAGTGGGTACCATTTACAAACGCCAAAGCTACGATCTTTCCCTTCCCTCAGCCGACCTCGTCGATTTTTGGGTCGCGGACGCGCTCAATCTGCCCTTTGCCAACCAAAGCATGTTGCGATGCAACAGCGCCAACGTCCTCGACTGCGTGGCAAACCCCGCGGATCATCTTCGCGAACTGTCCCGCATCCAAAATCCATTGGGCTATTTCTCACTGGTCACGCCCTATGACTGGTCCGTAAACGCAACCGCCTACGACAACTGGATCGGCGGTCACACCGCGATGGGTTCCTTTAAAGGGTCGGCGGAAAAAACGGTTTTGTGGTATCTTTCTTCCGAGAGTCCCTTCCCCGATCTCAAGGATATCGAGATTATTCAACAAATACCCGAACTGTCTTGGAGATTGCGCATACACAATCGCAGCACCATGCACTACAAAATACACCTCATCATCGCCAGGAGAACACATGGACTTCCAAGCCCATGTTGAACATCGCTTACAAATCGCCACCACCATCCTAGGACTCGCCATACTCGCCAAGGAGGTGCTTCGCATCTTGGCTATGGTGGACTGTAAGAACGAACTCGCAGAAGAAATTCGGCGCGCCGACGTTTTTGACCGTCCGGGGGTTCTGTCATGGAAAACCCTTGCCGAACAGGTTCCGGCATCCCAAAATACCCTACAACCTCTTGAGAGAGCCGTCATCTCGTTGGCGGATTGGGGGCTGATTCAGATCGTGGGGCGCTCCATCACCGATCCCATCGCGCCCGGCCCTTCCGCCCTGCGCTTGAGTTACACCGGACGAGTCTGTATCGGGCTCGCACCGGCCTTTGATTTGCCCAACGTGTCGGAGACCCCTTCGACGACATGGCAAATCTTACACGCATCGTCCAAAGAACGCCTCATTCACGAATGCAATTCGCTCTACGGAAGCGGAAAAATTCTCGTGGCAACCAAAGGGGGATCCACCGAACTCGATCGTCTCTGCGGTACCATCGCCGTACACCTTTGCACGCAAGGTTTTGCGATTATCGATGGATTTCCTGCGTCAGACGCCATCGGCGCACATTATTTATCTGAAATGATGCGCCGAACCCAAACGGCCACCCGCGCGCGCACGCTTCTTCTACCCGACCCCCTACACATTCGAAACGCCGCCCTCAAGGCCAAAGCCAAACTGCGGTGGGTCGAACCCAATGCCCATATTCGCCGAGATCGGGTCGTACTTGACCTCGCCATCACCGAAGCGCTCTATGAGAACAAGATCGCTTCCCGAGAGCACGATCTCTGCGGTGTACCGGACTCGGATATCGCTCAGCCCAAACGCTGCAACACGCAGTGGGACGATCTCATTTTGGCGCCAAATGTTCAATTCCAGCTCAAACAGGCGATGAAACACGCAGAGTACCGCCTCAACGTCTTGCCCCAACTCAACCGCGGAAAGAAAACCGGGTACAGACTGCTGCTCTCCGGACTCCCCGGAACCGGTAAATCCATGACGGCGGAAGCCCTCGCCACGGCGCTCGATCGCCCGCTGGTGAAGTTCGATCTCTCGTCCGTTCTCTCGAAATGGTTGGGAGAGACCGAAAAGCTCATCGGACAAGTCTTCGACGTTGCCGAAGCCGCCTCTGCGGTGCTCGTACTCGATGAAGCGGAAGCCATTTTGCGACAGCGTGGCAACAACTCCAATTCCGGCGGCGGACTTTCGACGGGCGTCGCCTATATGCTAACCCGTTTTGATCGATATGAAGGGGTTCTCGTCGCCACCACCAACCGAATCGAAGATCTCGACGAGGCTTTCTTCCGACGCTTTGACGACTATGCCGTTCTTCCCATTCCAGACCGAGACACCCGAGAAGGAATGTGGAAATCGATGCTCGGGAACAAGGAGGGAGACACCGTCAATTACCAACTCCTCGCCCGCAACTTCGCGATCAGCGGTGGCCTCATTAAAGGTGCTTCCATCCGCGCCCGGGCGTGGTCTACGGGAATGCAAAAACCCCTGTCTACCCCCTTTGTCTTGGCCAGTCTCGCCCGAGAACTCGAAAAGAACAATCGCTCGACCAACGAAGCCTTTACAAGAGAACACCGCGAACAAGTCGAAGCATTGCTCGAGGGAGACTTCAGCCTGATCGATGCGCTCTAGTCTTTTCTCTCTTCTTCGACGCCCACCTGCTCCAAATAGCTCGTATAGTCCGCTACTGCCTGCAGGGCATTTTCAGCACCGGTGCGGACACTGCCGCCGATCCACGGACACCCGCTGGTCGTTGGCGCCACCACCATCTTCGCCTCGGCGGCCACCGCTGTAATATCGGGCAACACCGGCATACCGATTACCGACGCATTTTCGCCGTTGATCGCTTGATCCAGCAAGCCTTCTACACACTCTCCAATGGTTTTGTTCAATGTTCCATCTGCGGGAGACGGCATTTGATTGTACGCATCCCACAACGCCAACGTCCATAAATTAACCTGAGAAGGTGCAACGATGGGTCGCTCCCCCGCGTCCACCGACAAAAGTGCCAACTGAACCTCGCGCAAGCCGAGAACCAAAGAATGCGCGGACCAAGACGGTGCCATTCTGGGATCCCCCACGCCCGTCAGATTTTCCATAGAGGAGGTCAGTTGCTCTACACCAGAAGCGCCACCGGCCGAGGTGTTCAGCGCACCGAGTTCGACGCTCACGCGATCGGACAAGCCCCACAGTCCCCTCTGCTTGACGCCGTTGACCACCTGATCGTAATTGGCCGTGCACACCAAGTCAGCAGAAGGATGCCAAGTCAAGACATACCCGGGCAAATCCGGATTCAAGAGGGTGGTGTACTCCATGCAGGACTCTAGGATATCCGTGCTCACCGAACCCAATTCCAAGCGACCGACAACATCTTGTAAAACCGATTCTTGGAATTGCTTGTCATAGGGTTTCACCTCTTCCCGGAAAAATGCGGAATCCCCATAGTCTTTCACCGCCGTTCGTTCTTTACTCTGTTCGAGCGAATACATGATCAACGCTTCTTTTTTGGCGCGGATATCGCCCAAAATATCCGCGAGACGCTGTTGCTCTGCCAAACACTCCATCGCGGCATTTAAGGCATCTTCCCGCGCCGCTTCTGCCTTTTCCGAAGCCTCTTCCAGCGCATCGGCTTTTTGTTCGGCTTCCTCCGCCGCTGAGTGACGGTTCCAAGCCAAAAACCCCGCCGCTCCTACGACGAGCCCCAAAGAACCCAACGTTAAGAAAACCGTAGGATGAACACCGAGCTTTCGCAGGTATAGAATGATTTTGTCGCGGATGATGGTTCCGTTTAAAACGACCAACGCCATCACGCTGTCGTACAAAAACGCACCGACAGAAATACTCTTAATCGTTTTGTGCCGTATCGCACCCGCACCAACCCCCTTCTTTGTCCGCATCAAATCGGATTCGAGCTGCAAGGTGATGGGAATCTTGCGAGAGTCTTGGATCAGTTCTATGCGCGAACCGCTGGGGACTTCGTGCCCCTCTGCCAATCGACTGCGCACGTTGGGTCGAACCAAGTCGCTGTAGACGTGGCGCCCCATCCGTTTGATGCGAAAGACCAACGGGTCACCCGCGCCCGGATTGTAGACATCCAGTTCCATAACCAACGAAGCTTCCGGTGGTGGGTGTCTCTCTATCGGTAAGATGATGGTACTGCGCAGACCGCCGGGCGGATCGAAGCGTCGGTCATTTAAGAGATACAGACGAAAGCACTGCAAAAGCTGTACATTCAATGACTGCTTTAAAGGCATGCCTTCCGGCTCTATACATTCTACCAAAATACTCATCTATCTGCTCCTAGTAGGAATCGCGATCCTTTGCATCGGTATTCAGATCCACATTGATACCGGGCTCGAACCGTGGCCCGCCGCCGAGTTGTAACTGAACCGATAGATTTAACGTTGGTTGTAAAGGACGCTGTAGGGCCTGCATTAAACCTGTAAAATCCGAATTGCTCAAATTGGATCCGGGCAGCAGCGTGACGCCCATGATCGATTTTTTACCCAAAGACTGTATGCTCTTTTGCAATGCTTCCGCGTCTTCTTCTTCCAAACACTGCGCTACGGCCTCCAAATACGATGGAATCAGCGGATCAAAAGGCATAGCGGGAATTCGAACGTCTAAAATGCGTTGCAATTGCGCACCGGCATTGAGTACGCTCAACGCCTGGATCGCAACCGGCGCCTTTCGATCAGAGGTACCACGAGCCCCTTCTCCGACGACAATGAGATACTGCATTTTCAAAGAGACACCGCTCACCCATGTCAAAGATGGAAGTCGCGCAAACTTTAGCCCCTGTATTTCGGTTAACCACGAATTTTCCTTGCCGGTATCTGCCTGGGATCGATACCAATGCCCCAATGGACGCGGCAACTTTTTAATCGATGGCGCCGGATGCGGTCGTCCCCGAAACGGTCCTTTCTCCATCTTGGGAAATTGCTCTTGGATACATTGGGTCAAGCTCTTTCCAATCGTGAGCCAAGCCGGTGGTATGGATCCCGAGCGCAAATTTTGTGCCCGCGGCCCCAACAGAGAGGTCTCTCGTTTGGGCTGAGCCAAATGGCTATCTCCGGAGCTAATTCGATAGGGAAAAAGGACAATATGACTGGCAACCGAACCTTCTGGTGGGAATTGTCCGTACACCTCTGTCGTCTCAATCCCCGCCTCTCGCAATAAATTGCGCGCCCATGACTCCAATTCTTCGTGAACCGCACTGGCGACCACACTGACATATTCTAATTGATTCATCTATCTAGGCCTCTCTTCTGGGAAGCGGAATTGTCCTCTCCATCCCACTACGACGGTGTGGGAGTCCCCCAAGCTGTATAGACGCTCTACATCGCTGGATTCTGCGATTAAGAATCCCCACTGATAGCGGAGGAATACGCCCGAATTCCAAATCGGATGATAAGCGGTAAAATTCGCCCACGGAGACAAGTCTCTGCGAACGGATCGAGAAAACCAAAGATCCGCCATGACGTTCCCTTCCAAACCGTTGAAACCGGGTCCGATCAACACTCCGCCGCGCAAACCCCATTCGTCGCGATGCAACATCGAGCGACCACCCGCATCGTCTGCACCCCACGGTGTTTTTTTGAAAAAGTACCGCCGCAAGGGCGCGGGATCGAGCGCGTGACGCGCACCGAATATTACACCGGTCATGGGCCGGAAAGCAACGGAGTATATCGGCGTGGGAGAGGCCTCGGCTCCTTCAAAGGTCTCCCCTCGAATCTGCGCACCCAGTGATGTTACGTCGGGATAGGGCTGATAGTAGAACCAGGAATTTCCACCGTGCAAGATGTCGAGGTTGAACGCCAAACCCGTTTCAAATGCCACGCGCGGATCATCGCGAAACCATTGGGTCGTGTAACTGGCAAAACCAAAGGAAAAGCCCTCGGTCAAAGAGCGAAGCGCAGTGCTGCCGTCGGATGGACAACTTTCAATGGAGGATTGCGCCAAGGTTTGAACGCTGTCCGAACAGCTGTAATTCACCAAACGGTAAGGGAAAAAGCCCAAATCCAAGGAGAATCCAATATCGAGCGATCCGCGTCTTGCCCAGGTTGGAAAGAGTCCGCCGGCCATGTACTCTTCCCTGGGGCGATAATTTGGAGAGAGAAGCGTAACCGCCTTGGAATCGTAGGACTTATCAAAGTATAAAGCCCAATTCGAGGTCTCTAGGCTCTTGGTCCAACCCACACTTCGTTCGACTTTGGCGTAGGGACTTCGGGCGATCACGTTGCTGAACGGAGACTTCGGCCTTGGCTGTGTGGTGTCAAAGACGACCATAACCAGTCCACCCAACTCCTCGCTTTTTTGTTCCAAAGGCTCTCGGACAAACCCTTGAATATAAGAGACCGTCTCCGCCATTTCCAAACGATAAGGAAATTCGACCTTTTTCGTTTTATCCAATCCCAAGTCCAATCCGCGATTGGTGATCTGATCCTTGGCTGCTTGACGAACTTCGCTGGACGATACGCCCGTGTTCATCGTTGCCTCGACCGCATCGGCCGTTTTGACCGCCGCGTCGGTCACGTCTATGGCTTTCTCTAACTTGTTAAACAGAGCGTCCGGCGTATTTTGTCTGGACTTCATCTCTTGTTTCTTCATCGCAATGCTAAACGCATCGGGCAACGCATCGGGATCTTCTTTGTACTTTTCTCGAATATCTCGCAACCCCACCGGTGTGGTCGGCATGAAATTGTCGACCAGCAAACCCGCCCGAACAAGGGTTGGAACCAAGTCGGGAGAGGTCATGGCCATGTCGCTGCAAAGAGCCGCCGTGCGAAGTGTCATTCGCTCCGAGCCCTTGTAGATTTCTGTTCCCCACAACAGATGCCAGCCAGCCCACACTTTCCAGCGTGCCCGATACAAAGCAACCTCTTCCGGTTTGCCGTCGACGATCTTGTTGGGAAGAGTGATCACGCGCTCGATATTGGGCGTCGAATTTTCAGGGTTGTCCATGAACAAGAATGGAAGTCTCTCTCGGGCATCCCATAAAAGCTCTTTGTTTCGAACCTCTCGAACGGCTTCTCCGCTCTGAAAAATGGCATCTTTTCCTTCAAACAGAAAATCGATGTATACGGCTCCCACACTGGGCTCATCCAGGGCTTCTCGCCGATTTTTTGTCGTACACACCGATGTGGGATCAATCGCGCCCAAGCCTTGCTCTATCTGTGTCGTCGAGTAGCTGTGAGATCCCAAAACCGATTCCCATTTTCCGGAAATCAAGTCCGTGAAGGACTGGGGAGAGACCATCGTTCCCGCCGAGCCGTCCATATTACTGGCAATGGCGTACGTCACGTGATCGAGAAGAAGCCACGTACTTTCCTCGTCTTGCTTTTCTTTGGGGAGTTTCGACATCAATTCTCTTAAAACCATTCTGCGAAGTCTGGAGAGCAAGATATTGAGTTCGACACCCGGGCCCGCGTTGTCTTTTACCCAAGCGATTAAGTCTTTATCTTCCAGGCCGGCCAATAAGGTCGGCCGTCCCGGCTTGAGCAGCCGAGCGCCAAAAACCGCTTCGGCATCGTTGCTCAACTTTAGACGAACCGTTGGAGGAGCCTTGTAGACTTTGTTGAGTCGATCCAGCCACTCGACGACCAAAACATCTGGAAGTCGATTAAAATTGAGCGCAAAACCCGCTGGAATCGAGTATGCATTGGTATTAATCTCTTTTTCTTGATCCGCTGTGGTATCGGTCTGACCAATCGCCGATGCGTTGAGAAAGCGCGCTACGCCTTGGGCACCATCCAAGCGTCCGGGAGGAATGCGCATGTTGGTTAAGGTTCCCAAGATGCGCATGTGATTGACCGTGTAGTCCTGCATCGAAAACTGCATCACTTGGGTTGCAATCAGACGGTAAAAACGCATGAACTGAACGGAGGCCTGCAAACTCAGGTTTTCAAGAGAAGAGACGCGAAGGATGGACTTTGATGCATCGTCGATTTCGGAAAAATCCGATATTTGAAAATCCCGTAACGGGATGAACTTTTGCTCCTCTCCTTTGTAAATCGTTTTGTATGGATACAACTGTTCAAAAAATGGGCCGCTGCTGTCCGGGTTCGCATCCATCAGTTCGTACGGATGCGAGCGATCGTTGAAGCCCAAACGCGACGCGAAACGCCCTTTTAAGAGAACCACTTTTTTGGGCTCGACCAAATAGTTTTTGGGCAGCGCGTATCGCGCATGCGGAAAGATGTACCCCTCATTCTGTAAAAAAGATTCTGGAACATCCTTAAGATCGCTTCCCATAAATTTGAGTTGCACCCAATTTCGCTCGTTCATCCAGTACTTTGCTTCCGGCAACGAAAAGGTGTTCCGCTTGTAGACATTGAGCGCATCCCATGAATTTTTGGGTGTTGGAACCGTGCGAAAGCCCTCTGACTTTAACAAAGAGATACCGGCATCGTCTTCAACCTTCCAACGATAGACCAAATCCTCCCACATCTGTGCGTATAAAATCGAATAGCTCTCCAATTGCGCGTAGGTTTCTCGTCGAACCTTCTTTTTCTCCTGGGCATCGGTCTCCGTCCAAGTGAATTGGTAGCCAGGATAGACAAAACGAAGCATGTTTCGACTGAACTTGGACGCACCGTTGTAGTTGTCGGCCAAAGACCACGGGGGGACAAAATCAACAAAATCAACCCGCTCGATACACAAACCACGTCGGGCGTCCACACCGTTACAATCTCCATAATTCGGGCTGTCTTTAAAGGCGACGACACGAAACGGAGGTGTTAATCCCAATTCTTCGAAAGCCTTTGGTTCCTTCTTTTTTTCTTCGGATTCCGCTTCTTCTGCATATGCAGTCGAAGAGACGAACCATCCCAAACAACCCCAAACTAATACCATCTGTAATCTCAAAATCATCATATCTTACGAAAGTGCTCTAACTTTTTTAGTGTCTCCACTCGCTGAAAAATATCTTCCAACAACTTTTTGGCCTCGGGAGTATCTTCTGCAAGTTCTCGAAGAACAAGCATTAACTCTTCTTCTGCTATTTCTCCGATAACATTTTTGCCGCTTCTTTTCTTCTCCTTCCGCTCCTTTTGTGGTGCTTTATCCGTTTCTTTTTTCACCTGACGTCGAATCTTCTTGGTGAGTTCCTCTACAACCTCTTCTGGAGCCGTCCAGGACTTGCTTTTGCCTCGATCCTCCTCCGACCATTCTACCTCTTCTGACCATTCTTCTTCCAAAATCTCTCTTGCCTTCTTTCCCAAGGATACACGGGCGGCCATCTTGCCGAGTGATTCTTTTCGACTCTTTTTCCTTTTCTTCGTCTTTTTCCTTCTTTTGACTCTCTCTTTACGCGCTTTTTCCAACGTCTCTTCTCGTTCTTTCTTTTGACGAGAGATCTCGCTGCTTTGGGAAGGAGGTTTCAACGCAAACACTTGTTCTGTGGATGCTTTTGCAGCAATAAATCGACCTTTACGAGGTCGTCTTTCCCGATCAACCGACGCGCGAACGTCTCCGGAGACCATCGGAGTGGATTCTGAAATTTGGGCCGCGCGCTCAGGCGCCACAACAACGTTTGAAACCGTTCCCAACGATGGGGAAATACGTTTTCGCTGTCGCTGTGCTGATACGATCCGTCTCGCGGAAGAACGAGGAGCCGGTTTCGCCGGCTCTCGGTTTCGATCTCGTAAGATGGAGGTCGCAGAAAGCCGTTGTGGACGATCGGAAACCGTATTGGATGAGCGAACCACAACCATCCCCTCGGCCCGATTGGCTGACGGAGAACGCGGTGTTGCGATCATACGAGACACAGAAGACCACCGCGGAGTAGAGGACGGCGTGACACTTTTTTCATTTCTCTGCTGCCGAGAAGCCGCTGGGCGTTCCGGACTTCGATTCGGTGCCGATCGTTGGTCGGGTGCATCTTTGGAGACGTTGGACACGAACGACAATGAGGGAGCCGATCGGCTCGAAGGCCGAATAAATCGACGGGGTAGCGATCGAACGCGCTCTACCGTCTTTTTTTGCGGTGATGTTCTCGTTTTCGGTTCGTCAAGCGGTGTTAAATCAACTGCTTTTTTTACAATTGGCAACGAAAGCGATCGACTCCAGCGGGGACGAGCAATCTTTCGCTGACCAAAGATCCGATTCGAGATTAAGCGAATGGCTTTCTTCGCCACGCTCCTCGACACCTGTCCTTTGCCAACCTCTTCTTGGATTATACGCACAACCTCTTCGGCTTGTCGCGCAGAGCGAACCTCCGGTGGCACGCGGCTTTGAATCTCTTGGGGAAGTTCCTTTGACCTCACAAACCGTTCCGGTTCAGGGTTGGAACGGACAAGCATATTTTCCCGCTGCCACGAGGGAGACCGCTGCACAGCAACCATCGTTCTCTGTTGTCCGCTTTTCGATACACTCTCTCCCTCTTTGGGCTTCACGAATGACATCGGTGATGACAACACGCGCTGAAGGGTCTGTATCCCTCGCTGATACGAACGGGTAGACGCGATCGTCGGAACGGAGCGTCCTTTTCGATCCGATGCGCTCGTTCCCCGCACGCCGTCTTCCCGTTTGGGAAAAGCGACAGCAGAAATGTCCAATTCCCTCCTCGAAGCCTCCACCGTTTCCGGAGCGCTTCGGCTTCTCAGAGCTCGTTTTTGTACCGTCTCTTCTCGTTTGCTTTGGACGGTAAAGATAGAGCGGGCCGGACGGGTT
>JAYYRF010000646.1:0-8245 GCA_036127535.1 Myxococcota bacterium
CCAAGTGATGGCTGTCTTGGCTTTTCAACGAAACGACGTATCGTGTATTGCAGAGAACATGGACGCGTGGTGTTTTGCCGTGCAGCAGTACCCAACCACACCGGGTATCTTGAGCGCCCTGGCGAATGCGGCATCTTTGCTGCCTGACTCGGCATCCATTCTCGTTCTCCTTTTGGATTTGGCGTCCCGGCACGACGTACAAAAAATTAGCGTTCTCTTTGATGTGATTGAGTCCTTTTTGGATGAGGAGAGTGTCTCTCAGGCATTAAAATCGCTGATCGCGCAAGAAGAAAGGCCTCTTCCTCCCCAAACCCTTTGTGAATATCACCGGTTGTTTCCCAAGCATACTTCTTTGAAGGAATATGCCATTCTCGCAATTCTCCGCTCTCTCGATGCGGAGCGTATCGAAGATTGGACTCCACGTACCCAACAAAAAATTCTAGAGACGCTCCATGATGCCGTTTCTACGGAAACGCTCATGCGCGTGATAGATACGTTGCGGGGAAGGAGCTTTCGAGAGACCGAAATCTATTTATTTGGCATCGCGTGCAATACGGTTCCCCTGGTTTCGGAAGAGTCGTGGAAAAGCAAAGCGTTCACCGAACTCCAAGCGATTGCCTTTCAACAAAAGGACTATGCCTCTTTGGAGCGCTCTCTCTCCTTTCTCATCCAAGGAGTCTCAAAATCAGATGATTTGAATTGGATCAAGACACGCATCGATGAAGTATTGAGTCAAGCAGCGGATATTAATCCCGATACATCGGTTTTACGCTCTGCTTGTGCGGAGGCACAAGCTCACCTCGGTCGCTGGGAGCAGGCGATTCAGATTGCCTTTGAGATCACAAATCCCGGCGTACATGACAAAACATTGTGCGCACTAATGGACATGGTCCTCAAAACCCACCGCGTCGACCGATTGAATATAGCGATTTCGATGGTTGCGGGGATTTCTGATTATCTCCGACGCCGAGAGCAACTGCTTCTCTTGCAAAAAGAAGAGGCCTTGGTCGAGGATATGGTCGCCTTTGGACAGGTGGTTCAATTGCTATTGGATTATCCGGAAGAGTTGCGATCCTTTGTCAGCGACAGCGTCCTTCGCAAATCCGAACTGGGAAGTGTCAATTTGATGACGCTGCAGGCGCATACCGATCGAGAACAGCATCTGCTCTCTTTACGTGATCAACGCTGGCTCGAAGTGATAGCGTCCGAGGCTCCTCATTTGGTAGACTCGTTGCGGACGGTGATGGAGCTGTGAGAGGAAGGAAGCATGCGGTTCTCCCTTGGCCTGACCATTCATCAAAAGGCACGAAAAGGAACGTTGAAATATGAAAGTACAGGAATGCATCGGAAGGGGTAAATACTATTTATTTATACCCGTTGCAGGAGAAAAACCATGAACGACAAAGAACTATGCGGTGCCCCCACCCATGAATTCTTGATCTCGCAGCTTGCGTCACACAAAGTGGCCGTCGAAAGTATGGTGCAAGGAGAACTTCCAACCGATCTCAGCCAGCTTATCGATATGTATGATGAACTGGGGCAGACCACATCCATCGCAGAAGCGTGTTTGGTGGCTGCTTTTAATGCCCTCGATCCGCGTGTCGGTGCGGGTTCAACCGCTTTGCCCGATCAATACCATGACGTAAAAAAGCAGTCCTTTGCTCTTCTTTCCCATACAGGACATCAATTCTCACGACTTGCTGGTCCGTTCGCCCAATTGGTTCATGGTGGTGGGGGATGGTCGAATCAGCCGGTCGATGTGAACGGGAACATTCTGTATCGAAACACCTTTAAAAAGAATTACACGCTGACACCGGAACAACGCGCGCAAGAATATCAAAATCGCGTACGAAAATACCTTGGCGGAGGTGGTTCTTTCGATGCCATCGTTCTTCTCGATGCAGAGAATATTAACACCCTCGTTCCGTGGTCTCACTACGACTATGTGATGCTGCCCAATTTGGAAACCCGCGTATACCCAACATCTCGCCGCGAGAGGCGGGGAAAACCCAAAGCGGGACATTCTCTTCTCGTCGGTAGCAATGGAAACTTCGATGATCGCCTGGTTTTGAGCGCGGGTGAAATGTGGATTCTCAAGGATCACGCCGATGACATTGAAGCCGTTGTTATCGCGAGTAACTCAGGGCACTTCAAACCCGACTTTCGTGCTTTGGCACCTGCATGTGCCGGTCTTGAAGCCATCGGTATTCCCCGTGAGCGCATCGTTATGTTTGGCGGTCCCAATAATATTCAGGCTGTCTTCCGCGAAGTAGCGGAGCTACATGGCGTAGACGGTTTAAAGCAGCGATTGCCACCCGATCCCGTTGTCCTGTTAGAGGAGTGGAACGCCTAGGGAATTTCAAGGGGCTCTTTTGGTTCTTCTTCCTCTGCGCCGTCCAAAGCGTCCAAAACCTCTTTGCTGCCCTCTTCACCGCTTAGGGTTTCAGTGGCCTTTTGAAGGATATCTTCGGAAAGACCCAATCCCTCAGCTGCTTGGTGAATCAAGTCGGTGTTCCCTGCATTCCACTCTTTTAAGTAGTTTTGGGTTGTGTTTTTCAAAAAGCTGATATCGCTGGGTTCTATATCGGCCAGTGGTAGCCCAAAGCGTCCCATTTCAGAGAGAGAATCATATGTGGCCGTCGCACTCGCGATCTCCCCGGACTCCGGAATGCGAATATTATCGAGGAAGTGGGCTAGGCTCTTGGCGTTATCACAACCATAGGTACAGATAATGGCAAAGTGTACCGATTGTGCTTCTCCTTTGGCTTGGCCGACATACATCGTCGCCGGTATGGAAGGAGATGATTCATATAATAATGTTTGCACTTCAGTACGAGCGTTTAAAAGTTCTGAGATGTCTCCGCTGGCAACCGCATCTTGTAGAACCGAAGTGAGACTGAGACCGATATCGCTTCCCTCAATTTGATGAAATTTGCCTTGTAACTTGCTTACCCGCAGATAGAGGTCTTTGCGATTTTCCCCTACCCATATCCAACCGGGAAAGCGATCGTTCTTCGGTGCAAATCCCAAACCAACCCCCATCGAAGGAAGCATAAATGAACCGAGGTTCTGCATGGTTTGGAGGGGAGGAGACCCTGTCATCGACAACGATGATAAAGATGCGCTGAGCATCGATTGGATCATCCAATTTCCCGGAAGTTTCAGCGCGGGAACCGTCCCGGACAAAAAGGCGCGGCTACTTACGGTTGGATCGGTAAAAGTATCTTCGGAGGCGTAAATGATAACATCGGTTTGGTTATCGACGTTTTGATGCACAAAAACGGTTTTACCGGAACTTTTTGACCACGACCACTCCCATGTTCCATCAAAGCTATCATCCGGCAAAACCGATACCAAGGAATTGCCCAAGGCTACGATCATCTCGGCCGAAGCTTCGTCGTCTTCGTACTCTGCGTCATCTTCGACATTTCCAAACGGATCTGTCGAACGCGCCGTTTGGGGAGCGACTTCTCCCAATCCCAAAACCTCTTCCCCGGAAAACGTCGGTTTGGCTAATTCTCTGGGAGTGCTGGGAATATTACAGGCGAGCATGAATATCAGAATAAGAGACATACAAATCCTAAGAGCTAATGGTCATGGAAAATACAGATAACCAGTAACCAACCAGTGCACCGTCACTCCAAACACCCATATCAATTTTAGCAGAGTGCTTTCCGCTACCCGGAAAGTTCGGAAGATCTCTCTCCACTATCATCGAGCCTTCGAAGTAAAATCCATTTTTGGTGGGTATGGTTTTCGATAAGAACGGTGTTGCTGGCACCGGATCTCGCTCATTGTCACACCACCGAACGTACATCACCACATTTAAGGGAATATTTTTATCCGACACAAGTGCTACAGAGAGTGTTTTCGTATCCCAGTCATAGTACAGTTTTATAATGCGAACCGATGGGTACGCAAACATCAACAATGGGAACGGCGGTAGCGTGATATCTTCCAATACATGGTCGTGTGCGGTTCCCTGACAGCTTTCAAAGCCTTTGCAAGCGGTTTCAGAATAGAAATACTTCTGTTGATTGATTTCGTAATGACAACCGATAAAGGGGCCTGTGGCAGCAGTGGCCGCGTGGCCTTCCATATTGACCAAAACCGAGTCCAAATCAAAGAAGCGACACAGCAGCAAGAAGGCGATGCTGGAATCTTCACAATCACCACCGTTATTGATAAAGTATTCGCTGGGCACGCGCGGCCAATCCGAACCTTTTCGATCGGGATCCAAGATATAAGGATTCTTCTGAATGAAAACCAAGAGAAACTCGCTGAAGTGATTGTCGATTTTTCCGCCGTACAAAGCGAGAAGTTTCTTTGCCAGTTCAACTAAAAAAGACGTATAGGCATCATTGCTCAGGTAATTCCACAATCCACCGGCACGGCCTTTGGCATTGGCCATCAACTGGAGGTATTTTGTCTTGTCCGTCTCGGACTCAAATCCCCAACCCAGGCGGTAGGGAATGTTGCGGAAAAAGAACTCAAATCCGTCGTCTTTAACGCGTGGTGGCGTAGCCAGATCGTTGTGCCAAGCCCCGCTCACTTCTCCTGTTGGTGGCATTGGGGAAAACGAAAATCCGGTTGGCAGTTCAACGGCGTGACTGATTTCGGATGGAATCTCTACACTTTCTACAATCGCTTGGTGAATGTATTCCGGATTTCGAATTCCGGTTTTCGCATAGCCTCCGATGACCGTTTCATTGATGAGTGGTGGTGCTGAAGCGTCCGGATGAGAGAAAATATTTAGCCAAAGCTGAGATTGAGATTCTTCCGGGAGTTCCTTGAATTGGATAGGGATTGCTTTGGCAATGGCTTTGATATAGTCTCCAATGTTCATATCTTTCGACGGCATAATAAACAGAAGTTTCTGCTTGGGTTCGACGGAAACCCCTAGTACAGAAGTATATGTTTGAATGGAATGCTCTCCAAAGATACGCAGGGAGAAAGAGGTTCGTGCAGGTACGATGGCATCGGTACCCAAGCCCGATGGTGAAAAAAGCGTCTGTACGATGGTTAACCATTCGGTTGCCGCGACGCTCAAATCGTTTTGATAGGTTGTATGCGCGGCGACCTCTCCGGGTTTAAATTGTCGAGGCCCCGTATTGACGCGATTGGGTGGAACCGTTGGAATGACCGGTACAGTCGGTTCAGGAATGGTTGACCCGGGTTCATTTGGATCGGGATCGGGTGGTGTGGGTGGAGGATCGGTTTTCGTGGGAGCCGGTGCAACCGGAGGAGGGGAGGTTGGTCCGGGATCGGTTGGTACCGACGGACCGGTTGGGCCTTCGGGCGTTGGATCTTCGGGCATTGCTTCGGCTTTTCCCAATATGCGTGCCAGCCATGTGATCGCTTCTGACACGGTGGTATCCCAGTTGGATGTCCCTTCTTGCCCCGCAATTTCACTCCAGTCTGGCCAATGATCGTACAAACGCATAAAGAGTTCGGTTTTTTCAATGGTTTGGAAGAAGTACAAGGTCGCCAGGAGAAGCATGTGTATACCCTCGCGATACAGGGCAGCCGATGCGCCGTTTCCATCTTGCTGGAGATCGAAAAATACGATGGCGTCTTCTGTTCCCATGGGTGTCTCTCGCGTAACAGACTTGATGTCTTCTACCGCGAGATGAAGTGCTACGCCCAATGCATGCTCGGCATCTCGATAAATATTGGGCAATAAGAATCGGAACGCCGCGGTGAGTAATCGGGCTGCGCCAAGGGAGAGTTCTGCGGGCTTGAGATTGTCCTCTTCCGGGATTTGAAATACAGGATACAGCCAAAGCGTGTCTGTTTTGAGCGCCTGCTTCTTCAACGTCTCTGTTTCCTTCTTGCGGAAAATACGTCTTTCTTCAATTTCGAGCGTAATGGCATCGAGGAGTAAGGTGCCGATGGGTTCGTGGCGAAGGTTTGTACCCCTTGACTCCGCCCTTTGTGAACGGGTCCAAGATAACAGACACAGACCGATCGGATATGCAGCGAACAGACGGGTTTCAACATCATCGACGGAGGGAGGTGTATCGAAAAGCAAACGTCGCTTCGGAGAGGAGACATAGTTCTCAATCATCGGTTCTAGGCATACGCGAGCGAGCTGGTCGTTCCCGGTATAGTCGTATGAACTGACCGTAAAAATTCCGTGGGAAGAGACCCACATCTTTCCAATATAGAATTGTAAAAATGCCGCCACACCATCTGTGATACCCAAAGACCGCTGAGACGTTTCGTCAAAGAGTATTACTTCTTGGTTTGAGGCCACATCTACTTGGGTCAAGGCGGGTGGAAGCAGGGGTGATTGGGGTTCGTAGTGTGTGAGAACCGCACTTTGCATCGCGCGAATCAATAATCGGTTGCTGTACTCACTGTCGTTCTCTTGCAATTCTCGTCTTTCTTCAATCATGATTAAACCGAGATTCTGTAGTTCGAGCAGTACTTGTCCAACTTCCTTTCCGAAGGCAAAGACCAAATCGTTTACTTCCGTCCAATTGACTGGCAAATCTGAGGCGAGATGACTCTTCATGACCCAATGACCGGGTTTACGAACCACCGGCCGGGGTAGTTCTTCGATTTTGAATTCCAAGGCTTCGTTGTTTTGTAGGACAGAGAAGTAGTTTTCTTCAAAGAATGTGATTTCGTAAATAACGACAAGCGGAGTAAAACCCTTCTCCGGGGCGGGTTGCTCCGCATCGTAAAATTGATGAAAGCGATGGCCAAAATGATGAAGTCGTTCCAGTTCTTTTTGGATATGAACCCAGTTGCCCCTTATTAAAAGCACACACGCATCGGTGATGTCATTGCGAAAATACAGCGGTTCGCGTTTGAGTCGCATAGTTGAAAGGCCTAAGTGCCGATATGCGTCTCCGCAGTAGCGAAAACTCCATGGTACCAAGACATCTTCACAGGCGCGAATAATCTCTTTTAAACCCACATTGGGTCCAAAATCGTTCAAGGAATATACAAATATTTCCCTTCCGGATCCGCTCAGTGCTGGATCTTCGTCCTCTCCTTCTGCTGGAGCGCTGGCTTGTTCTTCTCCCGTTTCATCTACAAATGAAACCGAAGTGTTTTGGGTACATGCATGGGTAATGACTTCGCCCAGAAGCTCGAGTTGGGGAGCCGAACTTCGCAAGGGGGTATCCGGATGGTACACTTCCAAATCGTGGCTGAAGAGTGCGGTTGCCCACGACTTCATGTCGTGCATAGCATCGCAACCCAAGCCTACGAAAATTGGATTCCAAATATCACTCATGGACTCGACATAGCGCGCATTTTTGAGTCTCTGCTTAAGGCGGCGTAAGGTGAATTGTGCGTGTTGTTCTACAGGTCCGACAAAACTTTCTGCATCGTCGACGATGACTTGTCCTACGGATTTGAAAAAGGCGTCCAAAGAGGATTTGTTTAGTAGTTCCGTACTCAATTCCTCCAGACTAATCAGCAAGACTTCCGGGTAGATTTCGGTCGCGATACTCGAGAAAAAATCGCCGTTACATTTGGAGAACCGAACGTTCCAACGCAATGTTGTTGGTTGGATGGATTGAATAAAGAAGCGATGCAGTCTTTCCACTTGTTCCTTGGAGCGCGTGATATAAATGGTGCGCTCACTGTGCATTAAGAAGTGATTACAGGCGAGTAAGAGTCCTGTCGTTGTCTTGCCGTATCCTTCTGGTAACAGAACCAACCAGCCCGTCTTTTCGGTTTTTTTCCCAAACGTTAAGTCGACCTCCAAGGCACCGATTCCCCGTTTCTTCCGTTCGATCAGCTTTTCATATTTACACGCTTGTTCTGACAGATGGCTGACGACATGTGCTTGGTGCTTCGTAAGTCTTCCAATGGGTTCGCCTTCGTACGATGGCAGTAACTCCAATAAGAGAGGGGATACCAAGTTGGGTTCGATCGTATCCGTAAAGTCAAGTTCGGATAGGCTGTACTGATATTTGGGTGTAGCGATATTGGCATTCAGCGGATCGCTCACCAAGTGTGCCATTACATCTGGCCATCCTGGAACCCGGCTGGGCGCAGGATTTTCGTCCTTTGGAGTCTCTACAATGCGAACGATTCCGACGAGGCTCAAGCTTAAGATCCAAGATGCGCCTACCAGTAAGGTGAGAACCCACAGAGACGGGGATAAGACATACGGTTCCGAGCGCAGCCCCATTATACCCGAGAGAAGAGCAAAGGCGCCGACCAGCACCAGCCAACGACCCCAGTTGTATACATCGGGTGATATGCTCCAGTAGTCTCGTGTGCC
>JAYYRF010000647.1:0-7391 GCA_036127535.1 Myxococcota bacterium
TAACATCGCCTCTCCTTCGACAACGGCGTGAAAAGCTCGCCTGTGATCTTCGCTTTGGAGACGTTTCTCTATCTTGCTCAGATCGAATTGCTGATCTTGAAGGGCGTGATAAAGCTCATGCAGCATAACCCCCTCGCCAAACCGCTCGCTCCCCCCTTTACCAACCACCAACGTCTTGGTTTCGTGATCGTACCAGCCGGCGGCGTCGTACCCCGCATCTTGCTGAAAGCGGATGGTGACCTTATTTTTGAAGGACAGACCGCGCCACTCTTCGAGTTTCACCATGACATCTGCAGCCTTTTGTGCCCATTGCGGGGTTTCTCCTTCAAAGGCCAAGCGATCCGTGTTCGAGGAGACAACCGCCGCTTCGCCGCGCTCGTGGGGTGCATCTTGGTCGATTTCTTCGAGCAGCTCCCGCAGTGCCGGATATTCGACGATCGCCAGTCCGTCCAACAGTGACTTTTTGGCCTGCTCTTTGTCGCCGGACTCCAAATAGAGGTGGCCGAGATAGTAGTGGTAAATTACTGCGTTGATCTTGTTGGGCTTCAGTTCCAATAAGCGCTTGTAACAAGCGATCGCGCGCGAAATATCGCCGCTGTTTTGGGCGAGTTCCGCCGCGACGCTCAGCTTCTTCGGATCGTCGGGCAACTCTCCTACCTCCCCTTTGGGATTGTACACCTCACTTTTTTGCGATTTACTGATATAGGAAAGCGCTTTTTTGCTCGGTGTGGCTGAGAGATTTTGAACGTCTTCGAGCATCTGCAAAAGTGTAGGTACACGATCCCACGCAGCCCAAAACCCCAAATAGGAAGCAACGGAAAAGTACGGCCTTCCGCGAATTGGCAATTCTTGGAGGTGGCGGGCGAAGGAATCTTTGGCGTCTTGAAACGCCTTGGCACCGATCTCTCCTTTTTCCACGCGTTTGTGGAAATCGGCGAGCCTTGCTGCGCCGTTCTCTCCGGTCGCGCTCATCTCGATAAAGGAAGCCATCATACCGGTATCGAAGGAGAGGTCTAAACCATCGTTGTCGCGTTCTAGGAGATACGCTTTGGCCGCAACCGTCCAGTAGAGCCACTCTGACCGGTCGTCGATGGAAGGCCCTCGCCACAGCCAGTCGCGTCGCTCCTTGCTCAACGGATAGTCAAAGTTCGCCTGGTTCGGTTCAACATCGGACAACGTAATGCGCGGCTCTTCGCGGTTTTGAAGCTTGGAAAAGATTGCCTGCAACTCTTCCCACGTCCTTTGATCGATGGAGCCAACAATGACCATCGAAGCGCGTTTGGGCTGATACCACAGATCGTAGAAGTTTTGTATATCCGCAAGCGTCAGATCGTTCTTTACGGTCGGTTTTCCACCGTATCCACTACCGAACAGCAAGCCGTTCCTTTTGTCTTCCCAATCTGCAATCAGATTGAAATTTTCTTTCTCTTCTTTTTCCAGTCGACCTTTTTCGTAATCGAAGCAGGCTTGATCCGCATCGATGCCATCCATTCGCTGGTACTCTTGCGATAAAACGATCGGCAGCGACTGTACGGAAACATCGGTACTGTAGTAGGTCGTATGTTCGTTGCGGGTATAAGCGTTGGTCGCTTTCACATGGGGCTTCAAAATGGTGTCAAAGGCACCGTCCTTGGCACAAAACATGGCGTGCTCTGTCATGTGTGCCAAACTCGGCTGGTTTTCCATAGATTTGCCCGCCGCATATACCACATAAATATCGATGAGAGGCTGCCCGTCGTCGATCCACAGCATGTCGAGGCCGTTGGGCAAGGCTTGGTGCACCACCGTCTGTTTTCCAATTTGAAACTCACCGGCAAGCGCAAGGGATGTAAGAAATAGAATCATGTGTCCACCCTGAGATGTTTATTTTGCGCGCCCCCTCTACCCTCTAACGTAGGATTGCCGGAAAGAAACATTAATGCGGAGTCCCCACGTTAAAAAACGGGAACTTGCGCATTCTGATCGGATGGAAGGGGTCGTCTAGCGCTCTCTTCTACGCAAGAAGACCAACGAGAGCATACCGAACATCCACACAGCGTGACTCTTCCAATCGGGTGTATCGCCACTGGTACTGCAATTGCAACCGGCCTTCGGAGCATCCTCTTCTCCGATCAACTGACAGTTCTCGTCCAAACCGTCGGCGTTGGGATACAGAGCGCTATCGGTATCGTCACAGTCCTCTTCTTGATCAAAGCCATCCCCATCTTGATCGGAATCCGACAGACCATCACAATTTTGGTCGATCCCATCATACCAAATCTCTTCGGCATCCGGATTGATATCCACATTTTCGTCGTCGCAGTCGGTTCCACCGTCGGCTTCGGTACTCTCAAATCCGTCACCGTCTTGGTCGTAATCCGACAGACCATCGCAATTTTGGTCGATCCCATCATACCAAATCTCATCTGCGTCGGGGTTGATATCGACATTTTCATCGTCGCAGTCGGTTCCACCGTCGGCTTCGGTACTCTCAAATCCGTCACCGTCTTGGTCGTAATCCGACAGACCATCGCAATTTTGGTCGATCCCATCATACCAAATCTCATCCGCGTCGGGATTGCTGCCAGTCGCGGTATCATCACAATCCGTCATGTCTACCACATACCCTTCGGGTTGTTCGCAAGATAGCAATGACGTTTCCGAATCACCAAAACCGTCCGCATCCGCATCCGCATACCAAGTGGCAGCATCGAGAGCATCATCTTCGTCGAGAACGCCGTCGCAATCGCTGTCGATACCGTCACAATACTCGTCCGCACCGGGATACGACGTCGCTGCAGTGTCATCGCAGTCCGTCATATCCGACACCATTCCGGACGGAGCGTCGCACTGGGTTTGGGAAATGGTGGCATCGCCGAAGCCATCGCCATCTCCGTCGTAGTACCAATCGATCATATCGACAGAGGTCGCATCGTCGATGCTTCCGTCGCAGTTGTTGTCGATACCGTCGCAGTACTCCTCAGACGCGGCAAATACCAATTCGTTTGTGTCGTCGCAATCGGTTCCACCGTCGGCGATCGCGTCTTCTCCGTCTCCATCGTCGTCGCTATCGCACAAGTCCCCAAGATCATCGGCATCGAGATCGCTTTGGTCGTTGAAGAGCGTCGGGCAATTGTCGTCTCCGTCCAAGTAGCCGTCGCCGTCAAAATCGGTACCGAAGAGATCGGTACCTGCGGCGACCTCGTCCCCGTCGCTCAAGCCATCTCCGTCGCTGTCACTGTCGTTGGGATCGGAACCGTAAACGATGACTTCTTCATAATCGTTCAGTCCATCGCCATCGCTGTCGGCACTGGCACCATCGGTATTGTATGTGTATACCTCGTCAAAGTCACCCAAACCGTCGCTGTCGCTGTCATCTGTCGTGTTATCCATCCCTAAGCCATCTTCCATGTTATCCGATAAACCGTCGCTGTCGCTGTCGATTTCGGAACAAACGGAAGACCCCTCGGTCGGTGATACCAACGAAAATATACCCCCCTCTTTCGAGTTTGTGTAAAAGGAGAACGTACCCCCGGGGAAAAATCCGGTTTCGTCAAACTGCAAGACTCCATCGACATATACCAAAACGTGATTGGTGTTGTAGGTCATCTCAATCGTGTAGGTTTGAAAGTCACTCCAGCCGGTACCGCCCAGCGTATCCGCCCATGCGATTCGCGTAGCCGATGTGTTGTGACACCACGGATCGTTGCTGCCAAACGCGCCTTCGACGCGGTACATGGCCAACCCGGCAAAACCAGGGCAGTGTACCGTTTGATCCATCTGTTTCCAGTCGAACAAAATCCAGTGCGCAGACGCATTGTAAAAGTCTCCGGCTTCGTAACCAACCGCCCAACCGATGTAGTCATCATCACTCGCTGTGTTGACCGTGAGTTCAAAGGTGGCGGTCACCCCCGTTGCGGGCAGTGTAGACACATAGAGTCCCGGAATGGAATTCTCGGATTGGCTTACGGTTCGACCATCGGAGCTCAGCGTCCAGTTCGGCTCCGGCGCGGCGTGCACCCCATCGTTATAAAACATCTCTGAGAAATCGAGGTTGAATTCCGCGTCCGTACAGAGCCATCCACTCTCCGTAGCACATACATCACTGCAGCCGTCCCCCGCAACCAAGTTTCCATCGTCGCAATCCTCGGTTGCATCCAGGTTACCGTCACCGCAAGTCGCATGGGCAAAACGAGGAGAAAAACCCGCAATCAAAATCAAAACAAAACCGTACGCTCTCATCACTTTTACTCCTAAGTTGTTGTCTTCATTCAGGATAATCGATCTGAACGGTGTAAAGCAAGACTTACTCTCGCCTGAGCGGATTCAAGAGGGTCAAGGCTTTTCGATGTTCTTCTTATTCGTGTCCGTTCAGGAAAAGGAAATTGCCCCCTCTCGAACCCAATCGTTCCCCGATGTAACCATACAATCGCGCGAAGATACAAATAGTATTTTGGCGATACACTGGGTCGTAATTTGAAAGACATTTCCTTCGAAATCGCATCCAACCTCGAATATTACGGTTAACGTTACTCTAGGGCGTTCACGGTGTGAAGCGAATATCTCTTCGAAGAGAGTTTCCGAACGGCATAAAAGAGGGTGCGATGCAATATTCTATCCGCAAGTGGAATCAAAATATAGAGGACATGAAGGCCATCATCCACGTTTATAAAAAGACGTATCCACAACTCCCCGTTTACGAACCAAAAGAATTCTTGGTCATGCTCTCCAAGCGGATGGAAGGATTTGAAGATGGATTGTCCGTTGCAGAATGCGATGATACCATCATCGGCTTTGCAAACCTGTTCCCTGAGGAAAATCCAACGAAAATTCGATTATTGGGAGGTGTAAGTCCCATGTTCCAAAGGCACGGAGTCGGAAGTGCACTGTTGCAGCACAGTATCGCTCTTTCCCAAAAAAGGGGCTATACCGAGATGCAATCCATGAGTTTCACCTCCAATCCCAACGGTGAAACGTTTCTGAAATCTGCGGGATTTGTGGACAGAGATCGTATTTTTTGGAATCGAAGAGACTGCAACATGCCACCTCCGCTTTGGGCGCGTCAGAAGTATGAGTCCGTCATCGCTGCAGGGATTCGAATTATGACGGGAACGGAATTTGAACAATTGCGGCCCGACTGGGACCGATGCTGGTGGGAACACGTAATGGAATCGCTCAAGGATATCCCGAGCGATACTCCCTTTGAAGTCATGCCCTTTGAAAAATGGAAGTCCTATCTCGAAAAGCCGTTTTGCGATCGGTCTCGTGCCTTTATCGCCGTCGATCGGACGAGCATCGCTGGAATCCTCCAACTCAGCATTCCCGTCGATCGAGAGATTAATATCAATCACACCAGTGTGAATCGAGCGTATCGACGACGCGGTATCTCCACCGCACTCAAATTCGCCGCCATCCAGTCGCTCCAGACCGAAGATTTGCACTGGTTGCGTACGCAAAACCATCAACGGAATCCCATGCATCTCCTCAACCAAAGCTTTGGATTCACCAACATCGATACGCAAATCGAGTGGGCTAAGGAACTGTGAATTCCATTGCGATGACATCGGCAAAACACCTTTATACTTCTCGATACCCATAGGGTCTCGGATGTTCGGCTTGCAATCGTCCGCGTGGGTGTGCTTATCCGATTCAAAACCTCCAAGAGATGACCTTTGGCCTGTTCTTAGCCGTTGCGTGTGCTTCGTGGGGTGAAGACAGCCGGAATCTTTTATAAAAATATCCACCTGAAACGATAAATATATATATATTTACGACACGCTCCTACCCCGCAGAGAAAATATGTTTTTTGAAAGCATCGCACCGCCTGAGATCATCCGCTATGATGATGGACAACAAACCCTTATCATGCGTCGGGCCTCCCCCGAAGATGCCGAAGACCTGGTAGACGCCGTCACACTGTCGCTGGGCGACCTTCGTGCCTTTATGCCGTGGTCTCATTTTCCCCAAATGAATACGGTCCAATCCCAGCGAAAACGATTGGAGACCCTCCAAAGGGATTGGGATAGAAAGGTCGATTTCGGTTTCCAACTGCTCCTTCCACAACCTGACGGCTCCTCCTCTCTCGTTGGCTGCCTCGGACTACACCCGCGATGTCTACACAACCAAGGTTTGGAGATTGGCTACTGGGTGCGCAGCGATGTCAGCGGACGCGGTCTTTGCACACTCGCCACCAAAATGAGTGTTCTCACCGGATTTAAAAAGATGGGTTTGAAACGTATACAAATCGCCTGCGATGAAACCAACATGGGCAGTCGTCGCGTCATCGATAAGGTCGGATTCCGATACGAAGGCCGCCAGCGAAATATGACGCATGGAATGGCTCCTGCATCGATTCGCAAACAAGGATGGGTTGGCACTGGTCATACGAGAAGCTACGCACTTATACCCGAAGACTTACAAGAACTGGATTGGGTCGATGCGATTTCACCACATATACGCTTTGAATAGGTTCAAAACCGAAGTTCCGAGAGGTGAAAAAGGTTCCCTACACCGGATCTGACTACCGGACGCTTCGCGTCAAACGGAACCCAAGATTGCTGTTTCGATACGAAGGATAGTACCAATAACGTCCGGAAACACGGGTTCCCCATGAACCGCCGCGCCAGCAACCACCACGGGTCACCCGACTCATACCGGCCATTGGCCCCGTTGGGTCCAAAACTGCTGCGTTGGCGTATTCACCTTTTCTATCCCAAACCCACTCCCAAACGTTTCCGCTCATATCGCACAAACCGAAAGCATTGGGTTTCTTTTGTAAGACCGGATGCGTCTGTCCAAAACTATTTCCTAAATTGGATTTATCGTGAAAATCGATGCCGAACCAAGCAACATCATCCGCGTTGTCGCTTCCACTGTACAGAAAGGTTTCACCCGCGCGGGCGCAATATTCCCACTCTGCTTCGGTGGGCAACCGATATCCGTTGGCATTGAGATTTTGGGAAACCTTTCCAGAGAGTGTGTCGATATCTTTATCCCGATCCCCTTTTTGCCTCTTGAGCCATCGCTCTGTATCTTTGGGCAATGCATACACTTTCTCGAACCCTTCTTTTTCGCTCAAACGATTACAAAAAACCAAGCTGTCAAGCCAACCCACCATTTCCACCGGTCGGCTACTGCCCTTGAAATGACTGGGGTTGTCGGACATGATACTCGTCCACAATGCCTGGGTCACCGGAGATTTGCCAATCAGAAATCGACGAGACAACGTTACTTTATGGCGCGGTTTTTCATCTTCGTCGGCCTCCTTATCTCGAAGCAGAGCCCCCATCATGAAAATCGATGGCTTAATTTCAATCATCTCGTTCTTCGGCGAATCTGAAGCCAAGGCTGCCCAATCCTCCTCGACGGCATCCGGATCGCCACCAAGCTCATAAATTCGTTGCCTCAACTTC
>JAYYRF010000648.1:0-3205 GCA_036127535.1 Myxococcota bacterium
GCTTCTCCAATTGCGCGCGAGTGGTACCCTCAACGATCGGCTTTGGTATACCGCTCCACAACAGTGGGTCTTCAAACACCTCCACAATTGTATGCTCAGCCGATAAACGAACCAAACGAAGATCTCTTAGTCGCGACAAGCCTGGGTACGAAGAAATGTGTCTCTTGGTAAAAAAGGCAAGACGCTCCAAGTCACCTTTTTCGATCAAAAATGAGGCCAAATTGAGACAACCATCCGCATCGACTGTGGCAATACCGGTTGCCGGCAAGGAACCAATCGGGATGGAGATTTCTCCTGCAGCATCAAAGAAGGGTTGAGGCTCACTCTCACCAAAGGGAGCAAGAGCAATGGCGGGACGGTCGGACTCGACGTGGGAACACATCCAAAACCATGCTCTTTGACCGGCGGGAAGATCGTTTAATGCAATAGATAGAGATTCAACAGAAGGGACAGCAAAGTCAGTCATGGGCGAAGTCCTGATGTTAAATGTTATTTTTATTCAGTAATGACATCTCGTACTAGCTCAAATATTGCTTGGCATATTGTTCGATGCCCTTTTCATACGCTCTGACATTTTGAATATGTGGCTCCGCGAGTCGACGTTGCTCACTCAATTGCTCTTCATAGTCTTCTGCGGATGGATCTGCTTTCGAAATTGCAGCGGCTGCGGCTTCTATGACCTCTGCTGATTTTTTATACTGTTCATACATCGGTGGAAGAGAGCATCCCGCAGCCGCTGACAATGTCTGAACGAGTTCCGGAGGCAGACGATCTCCTGAAAAAGGGTCTTCTCCAACAGCAACTTTTTCAGCCAGCTGAATCCTCGCTTCTTGCAAGGCCTGCACAGCTTCGGGGTCGTCCAAAGCGGAGGCCATTTCAGAGAGCTTGGTCACTTCAGAATCAATATCCAAAGAGTCCGAAGACAAAGATTGGAGACTCGCTTCCAGCTGGGATGTTCGCTGATCGATTTCCTTTGCACGAGAAGAGAGAAGCTGCTGCTCTGCTTCATCCAGCCCACGGCCTGAAGTCATCTTTCCTCCGAGAACGTCTAAAAAAGCAATTTTAAACTGCTGATCTGGTGATATTTCTGAGGAACTGGGCATGGGTTTCTCCAACGAAAAAAGGAAGAACGCTAACGGATCTTTCATTTGAATCGTAACCGCTATCCGACAATTGTTCAAAGAGAGTAGAAGGGTTTCACGGATCCAATTTCGCATCGAGAATTCATCCCTCGCTTTTTATGGATTTCTCCACATTTGAGACGGGTCTTCTCGATTGGTTCAACCAAAGCCCCGAAGGTCTTCGCATCTCACCTTCTGTGAAAAACCTTGGACAATCAGATGTAATTTCCAAACGCCAAGACTCGCAGCAACACCACTCCGAAGGCTATTGCTGTGTGAAACCGACAACACGTTGCTCCTTCGCCCAACGACAAACCGCGAATTCCAATACAGCCAAAAGATAAACAAATAGATGCGACGATACCCGATAAACAACCAACAACGGGTTGTATGTTTTATACCAACACGCTATGCATCTACACGGCATGTTTGAACCGATATTAACGATTCTGCTGATACATCCATTCTCTCACATCGGACTGCCAACATGGATATTTTGCTGCTAAGCGACTCTCGCTACAAACGAGAACTATCAAAGGAACATCGCGTCCTATGTATGGGGCCGCTGGGCATTAATCGCATGCAACACCAAAACGATTTCGATGTTGTCCTTCCACAAGCAATGTCTTTCGATTTCCAAGATGGTCTATCTCAATTGCGGAAGATCTGCCCCGGATTTAATCCCGCCATCGTCGTACAATTTGAAACCGAACTAAATTACTTTTATCGAGGCATTGAGAATTCGAAAGCGATCACCGTTTGGAGAAGCGTTGATAATCATCTCTTTGGCCATTGGCAGCGCTTTTACGGTCAAATATTTGATTTGGTACTGGTTGCTCAAAAAGATTATATCCCTGATTTTCACGCGTCAGGTTGTCATGCTGTATGGTTTCCTTTGTGTGTAGATAGGGACTTACATTACGATCGAAACCAAGAACGAGATTTGAATGTTTCCTTTGTCGGTAATATGAACCCCAAACTCCAAAAAGATCGAATCGATTTCTTTGAAACGCTTTCAAAAACATTTCCCGTGTCGATTTTTCAAGGGAAGTCACAATCTGAAATCGCAGAGATTTACAATCGTTCGAAGATAGTCATTAACGAGTGCCTCAATTTGGATCTCAACTACCGTGTGTTTGAAGCCATGGCCAACGGAGCCGTTTGTCTCACACCCCAAATCGATGGCGGAATTGCAGATTTATTTACCGAGGAGGAGGATTTTGTCTTCTACAAAGGGCACGATCCCAAAGACGCCGCCCAGCACATTCAACGAATATTAGCTGATCTTGGGTACCAGAAGCGGGTCGCGCGATCTGGTCGCGAGAAAACCCTCTCCCATCATACGCTAGCCAATCGGGCAACAGAACTGCTTGCTCTCGCCAATCGCATTATTCCCGGCCAAAAACGTCTTTCTGGCTCCGTACGAGATCAATTTTCGATTTTGAGCATTTTAGCTGAATTTCATTTTGGTATATCCAGAGACGACAAACATCATCTAACAGATCTGTGCGCCCACTTATTGAAAAGGCATCCCGCTGACTTCTCCAAACAATTAATCTCAATTTCATTAGATTGGTTCGAACGAGGGAACACGAATGCAGCAAGATTCTTTTTGCAGCAGAGCATGCGAGGTGAAACACCCCCATTACCCTTTTTGAAGCTTAGAAGAATGCTATCGCTCCAACTCAAACGTTCAACACCGTAAAAGCTGAGCAAAGTCTTTTTCAAAGACAATCTTCTCGTCATACCACCGTACGATTGGCGAGGATTTATAGGGCAGCTCGACTTCAGTGACTCTCTTACCGATGCGGGACATTCATGATCAGTATGACTCCGATAAGATTGCTAGCCACGAAGAAGTTACAATCACAACCGTTTGTTTTCATCATCCGGAAAATCCAAATCTCCTGACATAAATCACAAGGAAAGAAAGTCACAAGAAAAACACAATCCAGGTACTTCTCTTAGAGAAAATCTCCGTAAACACAGGACTTCCCTTCCATGAGATACGGAAAGAAAGATGATGCTTCACCATATAATACTATTTAAAAAAAACGAAAGATTTAAAGGTACTTTATTATAAA
>JAYYRF010000649.1:0-3485 GCA_036127535.1 Myxococcota bacterium
ATCCATGGGATTAAACGGCCGACTCCCCGTTCATCTCAAGCAGTGGCTCGGAGGCACAGGAGTATTCTTGGGTGAAACCATTTTATATTTGAACAATCGTCTATACGCATTTCCCGGGATCGGGCAGATTCGTTTCCCCATGCGTTGGCTCATTCCTGGCTCTCTTATGTTCTTTGTGGGGGCTGGCTACGGTCTCGCGAATATATACCGACACCCTCGTATCAAAAAGGTTGCGTTTCTCATATCCACAATTTTCGCTTTGTTCGGTGCGCTCAATAACCTACGAAGCAGCCGTATAGATCTCGGTTTCCCCATGCAAACCTTGCCCAAAGTCGAGTTTGCAGAGTGGATTCAAGAGCAGGACGGGTTTGGTTCGGTGCTGCTCGTACCGAACAAACGACCTCCACCGGACAGCGGGAAACGAAGCGACTTGCCGGTCTTTGCGAACATTTCTCCCACTCTTGCTTCCTCTGACAACCAATATTTTCAGGTCATTCACGGCCGTCCAATCTATGCGAAACCCAATCTAAAAACCCTTTCGTCCCAGTCGCAAAACACCGAAATTGCTCGTTTGGTTCGAAATTGGGACGATATGGCGCTCCCTATGCTGACCGCCAATAAACCTCAGCCCTCTAAAATTCCTCCCTCTGCTTATGATCCTCGATCTGCTGAAAAAAGAAAGGCCGCACTCGAAGCATTCTTGACAAAGGGTTTGAGGTGGATTGTTCTCGACAAAGAAACCTACAACGATCAAGCCATGGAGATTCTTCGCGATCAAATTACGCGATATATCGTTCAAGAAAAAGAATTCGATGATGGCACAGGCGTGATTATCTTTGAAGTGGCCTTGCCGGATTAGAAGAATCCGAACCCTTCTTTTGTCTTTGCCGATATAGAACCAGCGGAACACACCAAAGAGTCAATTCGAAAATCGGAACCGAAGAACAGGCCTGCTTCGGAATCTCTTCCGGATCCGACTCTTCCGTATTTGAAACGGGTTCCGAGAAAGAGTAACGATACGAGAAAGACTCTCCCCACTCCCATGTCTCTGAACTGGGCATAACAACCAATGTAATCGTTTCCGTCGGATATACATCGGAGAGAAGCAATGAACCTCTATGCTCTTCGAACGGTACCGTTTGATACGCAATCGAACCGTCTTGCTCTCGGACGACAGTTGCATGCCACCGCGCGATCGAGCCGGCATCACCGCTCGACTCTCCTTCGATATCTATTTGGATGGAGTCCATATTCGAACCGTTCATCCGAAGATAATTTACACCATACCGTTCGGGTAAAAGTGCGCGACTCACTTCTGCAAATCCAACGGTTCCCGAAGAATGAATACCTTGGGTGATCGAATAATCATCTGATGGGTAATATTCTGTATAGTAGTCGAGATAGTAGGTATACCAATTTTGATGTGGATAGTCCCAATGGGTATTCCGAGCGGCAAAATCTATAAGTATCTCATCAAAATCTTGTCCTTGATCCGCAAAATATGACTCAAACCAAGCCAGCGGTTCTTCTGCATTGCGCGCGTTTACCCAAGAATCACGCACAACAAAATCATCTACATGATAATCCGTAAGATATCGAGGGAAAATAAACGCTCCATACTGGTAATATTCTTGCAGCGCCCCAGAGTCAAAATAATCAAAAAACCCCAAAGACTTGTGCGGTAGAAAGGCGAACCCGAAGAGAAATGCCGCGTAGTTGGGGTCTTGCGGATAGACCATGCTTTCGATCCAAACCGCAGATGCTTCCCAATACCAAGCGGCCTTGGCTTCATAATCGTACGAGTCACAAGCGTGCTGTACGGCATGAAAAAACTCGTGTGGAATTACGCTGAAAGAGTCCGCCGTAACGATCGATTGATAATCAATCACAATCATGGGCCATCCATCATCGTCTACCGTGTAATAGCCAGCGTTTCCGTAGCTACTGGGAGCACCATTACCACTGTCTCCCAAATAAACGTTAAAATAATGGCCATCCGAACCGAGTGGAGCCGGATATTGCATTTCTTGCACCTCATATGTCCAAGAGCGTTCAAACTCTTCCAGTACAATTGTTGCTTCACTTTCAGAAAAAGAAAGCTCGCTTCCCCAATGGAGAGCGAAATTCTCCGAAAAGAGGACATTGGGCAGTTGATATACATCTCGGGATAATTTTTCCGAACTGGGAGGGGGGACAGGGAATTGCGTTCGCGTACGAAGGGCGGTGTCTTCAAAAAAGGTCAATGTTCCACAAGGCTGAGCCCAAGCCAACGAGAGTAAAGACCACATTTACGACTCCATTCTGGTAAGAAGTTGATCGAGAAAATTGAGAGAGATGCCCCAAATGGGCACATCCAACAGCGGAATTGCAGGAAAGCGTCGCTTCGTTTGATTGAAGGAGTGAGAAATGAACGTTCTTTGCGTGGAGGCCAATTCTTGCAGCGATATCCAAAAATACTCCTCCACCTCCTCATTGCAGTTCAAATCCGGTTGCTCGGGAAGATAGTACACAAACGCGCCAATCGAAAGTTTCGGATGTTGCAAAACGGATAAGGCACCTAAAAATTCACCCTGTGCGGGTAGAGAAATACCGACTTCTTCTTCACATTCTCTCTCTGCCGTTGCCTTGAGATCGGCATCTTGCTCTTCCACCTTTCCACCGGGAAACGCCATATGACCGCTCCACGGGTCTCGGGGCTTTTTGGGTCTTTGAATCATCAATATACGCATTTCAAAGTCAATGACCAGAGCGACCGCCGCATAGCGTTGTCCCGGATTCATTTTCGGGATCTTTTTGATATCAATCGTGCTGGACAAAATGGAATAAGAAAACATAGTGATAAATTAACACAATGGGATTAGTATAGGGTTATGAATCCTGTGAGAAAAATATGGGAAAAGATGATTTAGACGATTTTAGCGACGAGGAAGTTCCAGATACCAAGGAATGGATAATGGAGATCGTCAAAACGTGGGTACCGGCTATCTTTGCGGTGCTCTTTATTCGTTCAGCCATTGCTGAGCCTTTTCGAATTCCAAGCGGCTCGATGGTTCCCACGTTGGAGATCGGAGACCACATCCTCGTGACCAAATACACCTATGGTTTTCGGATACCTTTGACGCGGATTCCCATCGGTCAGTTACAATCTCCCAAACGCGGAGATGTCATCGTTTTCGTTTATCCTGGTTCTGATCTCGACGTGTCTCCGTATCATTTTCGAGACACAAAATTCACCGCAGATAAAATGAACGATGTGGATAAAAAACTCTCTTATTGGGTAGACCTACCCCTTATGGCTTTTACCGCCATCGATTATGTGAAGCGCGTGGTTGCGATTCCAGGAGATCGTATCAAGGTGGTGGATAACATCGTCTATATCAATGGAAAATCTCAAAAGAAAACCTTCCAATAAGACTATAATTTTGTAAACGACAGTTGCCTCTCCTACCCGATGAAATCTTTCTCCGAGGATCTCAACGGCTACT